>JAZQWT010000093.1:0-25000 GCA_045632485.1 Acutalibacteraceae bacterium | reverse complement strand
TTTTTAGAAAACCCTCAATATTACAGAGAGAAGTTTACAGGAAAATTCTTAATGACTTGGGATGAGTTTCAAGTTGTATTTAAAGAGTTTATCCTTAATATGGAAAAAAACAATAAAACAATTTTTGATATCAATATGTTTAATGATTCACATATGTGGGATAAAATGCACCCCGATTATCCGAAGGTAACTTTCAATGAGGCTTTGGAGTATCTAAAAAAAATTAAAGGTGATGTTGTTTTTATGAGTGAAGATGAAAAAACTCATCATTATAGTTTTTTGAGATATAACGGAATAGAGTATAAAAACTTTGTTGCAAAAGCTGATGCAAACGAGCTTGCTGAATTGATTGAAAATGAGTGGTTCGAATCATACCGTTTGGCGGAGCAAAACATGTATAATCCGGAAGAAATTTTACCTGCTGATTTATATGTGTTTGATTCAACAATGAGTTGGTTTATTGTGTTTACTCACGAAACTACAGATTGGGAATCTGAAATTGAAGAACCTATGAAAGCAGCTGCGAGCAGGTATTGTATCATTAGTAATATATAGATGTTATAAAACAAGTTTGTATGGGACAGTATGTTACTACGATAACATACTGTCGTATTCCTTTTTTCGAGCCTTTGCTAATTGCTTGCTAAAATGAACAGTTAAAATCAAATGATATTTTATACTTTTTCTTGGTAAAAGAATAACAGCATAATAAATGAAGAAGCAATAAACGGTGGGGTTTTTAGGTGTTTTATGCGATTGAAATAATATGCATCTTCCAAACTCCTAAGAATTAGATATAGGTTCGATTCCTATTGCGGGTGCCATAAAGCCGAAAACCTTTATTTTACAAGGTTTTCGGCTTTTTATCATTTGACTTTATTTAAGTTCAAAAACAAGCTCTCCGCCGTTTGTGATTTCCTCGTAGGTCAGATAGTTTTTCTCAACCACCGTTCCGTTAAATTTAACGTTTTTGATATAGATGAAATCAAGCGGATTCTTGTCGCATCTTATTTTAAGCGTATCTGAATTTTTACAGGGATGGAAGTTTTTATCCAGCTTGATTTCAGCATCCTTGAAAAGCGGTGTGTTCAGGTAATATTTCGGATCAGCAGGACAGACCTGAGCAAAACCCAATGCAGAAAGCACGTACCATGCAGAAAGCTGTCCTACGTCCTCGTTACCGCAAAAGCCGTATGCACCCGTGCGATAGGCTTCTTTCTGAACGCGTCTTGTCCAGTACTGTGTTCTTTCCGGATAACCGAGAATGCTGAAATAGTGAGTTATGTTGTGGCAAGGCTCGTTAGAATGGTTGTAATCGTCGTTCCAGAGGCTTTTCAAATCGGCTTTTTCGAAGAACTCTTCAAGAAGCTCAATAGTTCTTTTTTCTCCGAAAAGTCGGCTCAGACCTTTTACATCATAGGGTACGAACCATGACTGCTGGAAAATGTTACTTTCAACAGTTCCGTCGTCATCGTATCTGTCTTCTTCAAAAACAAATTCACCATTTTCTTTGCGGGGAGCCAAAAACTGCAGGGCTTCGTTGTAGTTTTCTCCGTAGCGGTTTGCTCTTTCGGCAAAAAGCTTTGCGTCTTCAGTTTTGTTTAAATATTCGGAAAATTTTGCCATGGTGAAATCTGCAAGCAGATATTCAAGAGTATCGCTCAGCTTTTCAGGTACATAGCAATCGTCGAGGTAAGTTTTGCAATCGGGTCTGATTGACCTGAATTCTTTTCCGCCCAGTTCTTTCAGGCAAAGGCTTGAAGCTTTTGAGATTTCGTATGCCTTTTCGGTATCATAAGGAAGAATTCCTTTGGTAACGGCATCGGCAAGAACGATAAGACCGGGGTCGCCGACCATACAGCCTGCGTTGATGCCCATAAGTTCCCAACGGGGGAATGAGGAGTTATTGAGCTCTGCTATTTTAAGCAGAGAATTGATTTCATCACGAACCATATCGGGACGGACAATACTAAGAAACGGAAATTCGCTTCTGTAAACATCCCAACCGCTGAACACAGTTCTTTGCTTATAATCGGTGTTTTCAAATATCTGATAATTTATCTTGTATCTGCCGTCTGTGTCGGCCATTGTGCGGGGATCAAGAAGTGCGTGGTACAGACAGGTGTAAAAAAGTTTGAGGTCGGTTTCATCCGTGCCCGAAACATTTATACAGGAGAATACGTCATCCCATTTTGCAAGAGCGCTTTCTGCCATAGCATCAAAATTTGAGTTTTCGCATTCTGCGGAGAAATTCTTCCTTGCACCCTCGATATCAACATAGGATATTGCACATTTTATCGTTATGGGTTCGGTGATTTCTTTTGAAAAATCAAGGAAAACACCCAGATCCTCACCCTCAGTTGCATCGGTGAATTCTTCGCGTTCAAAGAATCTTTTGTTTGTGAACGGGTGCGAAAAATCCATAACGAAATATACGTCATAAAAAATCTTGCCGTCACCGTGACCGAAGCCGCCGCCTGCAGGGGTACATTTGATATGACCTTCAATTCTTCTGTCGTTTATTATATCAACTTTCTGGTAATCTGCTTTACCGCCGATTCTTCTGCTGAAATTGATGATAATCTTTTTTTCGGAATCAGCGGGGTAGGTGAATTTCAGATATCCTGCGTGCTCCGAGGTTGTGCATTCAGCAAGAATGTTATATCTGTCCAGCATAACGGAGTAATATCCCGCACGGCTTTTTTCATTTTCGTGAGAAAATTCCGATTTCCAACCGAGTGTACCTTTGGTGAACGGCAATTCTTCGTTGCTTCCGCTTCGAAGGTCAGTGTCTTCAGTTACGGGCATAACCTGAAGATTTCCCAGGTCTCCGTACCAGCCTATGCCGCTCATACGGTTGAAACTGAAGCCTTCAATTGTATTGTGGCAGTAGTTGTAACCGCTGCCGTTATCACCGCCGCTGACGGTATCCGGTGAAAGCTGAACCATTCCGCCGGGAACACAGGCTCCCGGATATGTTTTTCCGCCGCCGTGGGATTTTTCAATCTGACCGTCACCGACTGTGCCTATCATAGTATCAACATATAAGGCGTTTCCCATAAATAAACCTCCATTGTGCCGAATCTTTTACGATTATATAAATACCGAAGTCTATTTTAACATAAAAAACAAAAAATACAACTCCGATTTTATGTTGAGTGAAAATCTTTGCGAAATAAATATTTGTGAGAGTTTTTAAACGACAAAAAGCGAATACAATAAAAACCCATCAGAAAAACTTCTGAAAGTGTAGATTCAGTTTCTGTTGTGTGTGGAGGAAAGCGACATTTTGTTTTGTTCAGATTGCCGTTTTTTGTTAATTCTCTGATTATGAAGAGAGTTTTTTGCTTATACGTATTGGAATTTATCGCGTGATATGTTATAATTTTTTTATAAAGGTAAAAGGGGTGATGTTATGAAAAACGGCAGATTTCTTAAAAGAATAATTTCCCTTGTTCTTGTTACCGCAATTGTTATATGCAGTGGCGTTTTCAACTCTGTTAATGCAGAAACACTTGCTGATTATTCTAAACTCGATAAAGCTATAGCTACAATTCCCGACGGTCCTAACAGGACAAATGGTGTTTATAAAACAGAAGAGCTTGAAGCGATTGATGCAATGGTGGCATCATTTGACAGAAATCTGACTTCAGATAACCAGTCAATAGTAAACGGATACCGTACCGATTTGCAGAATGCCGTTAAAAATCTTTCAATGGATTTATCAAAAGCAGAAGCCACAGTTACAGTTACTACGGACAGAAAAATTGTAAAGCAGGATGACATCATTACAGTTTTTGTTAAGATTAATACAAACTATCCCGTTACAGGCTTTCAGTTGCCTGTTCTTTATGATAAAACTCAGTTTACTCTTGTTGATTATGACTCCGGCAGTTCGTACATTTCTTTCAGCGACGGAAGTTTCAAAAACGGCAGTTATGATCTGAACGGCAATGCAGGTATTCAGACAGGATTTTCTTACACATCAGCTCCTGAAAAATGGAACACAGATGAGGCACGTGCCAGATACGATTATGCGTTTTTTACCGCTACTTTCAATTCCCAGAAAAATCCTTCAAACTTAAATCTTGCAGTGCCTCAGAATGAAGAATTTGCAACTTTCCGTCTGCAGGCAAAAAACGATATTGAAAACGCAGAAGAGCTTGTTTTTATAAGCCCTGATTGGGTGAAAAATGATGATAATAAAGCGGGTACACTCAGTGTCGGCTTTTCAGGCACAGTTTTAAATAAAAACCCCCTGACTTATGTTCCATCAGGTATGACATATAATCTTGTGACAGATTCGCTGATTCCTACAGACAGTATCTCTCTCAATATCACAGAAGCAACTCTTACAAAATCCAATCCTACAGTTCAACTTGAAGCAACAGTAACACCTGAAACGGCAGTAAACAGAAAAATTAAATGGACATCAAGTGATACTTCTGTAGTTACAGTTGATTCTACAGGTAAAGTAACGCGTGTCGGTTCAGGTGAGGCGGTAATTACTGCCGAGACACCTTACGGTCAGGTTGCGATTTGCAATATTACAGTACTTCATCAGTGCTTTGCAGAAGTCACTTTAGTTAAAGAGAAAGAAGCGGAATGTTATACTCCCGGTAACGAAAATTACTATGAGTGTACCTGCGGAAAATTTTATTCAGATAAAAATGCAACAATTGAAGTAAAAGAAGCAGATGTAGTAATCCCTGCACTTAATCACCCTGAAGACGGAAGGCTTGAGATGCCGGGAACAGACCCGACTCATACAGAGGACGGCATAGCAGGCTTCTGGGTTTGCGGTTATTGCGGAGACTTTTTTGCAGATTATGAATGTACCGAAAAAATAGATGAACCTGCAGTTATTCCTGCTACAGGTCACGACGATTTAACAAATGTTGCCTGGTCGTCAGATTCAGAATCACATTTTAAAAAGTGTTCCTGCGGTCAGAAATTCGAAATAACACCTCACACCTTTGAATGGGTAACGGTGACTGAACCCACTTGTGCAGATGCAGGAAGTAAATACGAAAAATGCACAGCTTGCGGTTTTGCAAGAAATGAAAATACACCGATAGGCTATAAAAATCATACACCTGAATTTGTCGAAAGCAAAGAATCTACCTGCACAGAAGAGGGTAATACAGCTTATTATAAATGCAGTGTATGTTCAGAATTTTTTTCGGATGAAGATTGCACAGAGAAAATAACACCTGAAGTTACAAAGCTTCCTTTAAAAGACCATGACTTTGAGTGGATAACAGCAAATGAACCTACCTGCACATATGAGGGCAGTAAGTTTGAAAAATGTAAGGTCTGCGGATTTGTACAGAGCGAAAACACACCAATAGGCTATGAAGAACATAATCTCATAACTATAGAAAGCACAGAATCAACTTGTATAAAAGAGGGTAACATCAAATATTACAAGTGTCTTGAATGTTTAAATCTTTTCAAAAATGAAGAGTGTACGCAAAAAATTACAATTGATGAAACATATCTTCCTTTGGCAGACCACGATTATAAAGAAGAAATAACTTTACCGACTCCCGTAGGACAAGGCTTTACCGCTTATACCTGTAAAGTTTGCAGTCGTTCGTATGTTGATAACTTTACAGGACCGGGTATTGAGGTTAAGGGTATAGTTTCAACTTCTGCATTTGAAGATGATGAAGTAACCGTTACACTTTTATTAAAAGGTGAAACAGAGCCTTTGAAAACGCTGAAATTAACAGGTAACTCTGCAGCCTATTCTTTTACGGATGTAACAGCAGGGGAATATACCATTACTGTTTCTAAAAACAATCACTATTCTCAGAGCTTTGATTTTTCGGTAGTTGATGAAATTGTAATAGAAAAAGATTTGCTTATCTATGCTTACGGTGATGTTAACCGCGACGGCAAATTAAACATCCTTGACAGTACGGCAACGTTACGTCATATAAAAAGAATTGAACCTCTTGACGATGAAGCCTTTGCTGTGGCAGATATAAACGGTAACGGCAATATAACAGTTTCTGATTATGCAATGATTGTCAAACAGATTAAAGGTATCAATTCAATCTGGAAATGACACCGAAGTGTTCGCTATTGCATAGTATAGATGAAAGAATTAAAAAGGTTTTATCGAAAAAATAGTGTAAAAACCTTTTAAAAAAGTTCAGTTTTTGTGATTTTTGCAAGATTTTGTCTTTTTGGTTGCAAAAATATCGAAAAACACTTGCAAAAAGGAGATAAATATATTACAATACTGAACAGTATGTAATTTTGGAGGACTATATTATGCTTTACAGTGAATTTTCACCCGAACAGCTTCTTATTGAAAAAGAGCAGCTTCAGAAAAGATATGATGAATTCAAGTCACAGAATCTTGCTCTTGATATGTCAAGAGGTAAGCCCTCTGCTCAGCAGCTTGATTTGTCAATGGATATGTTTGATGTTGATATTAAAGAAAATTTCAAGGCTGCAAACGGCTTTGACTGCCGTAACTATGGTATTCTTGACGGTATTCCCGAATGTAAAAAACTTTTTGCCGAACTCCTCGGTGTTGATGAAAAAAACATCATTATAGGCGGTAACGCAAGTCTTTCTCTTATGTTTGATTATATCGCACAGTGCATGACTCACGGCTCAGGTAAGCAAGCATGGCTTAAGCAGGGCGATATTAAATTTATCTGCCCCGTACCCGGATATGACAGACATTTCGGAATTCTTGAACATTTCGGCATTGAAATGCTTAATGTTCCTATGCTTGCAGACGGTCCTGATATGGACAAAGTCAATGAGCTTATAAAAGATGAAACTGTAAAAGGTATGATTCTTGTTCCCAAATATTCAAATCCCGAGGGTATTACATTATCTGATGAATGCGTAAGAAAAATTGCTGCAATGAAACCTGCAGCAGAAGATTTCAGAGTTATCTGGGATAACGCTTATTGCATTCATGATATAAACGATACTCCCGATGAACTTCTCAATATTTTTGAAGCAGCAAAAGAATTTTCAAGCGAGGATATGTTTATTGAAGTTACATCAACTTCAAAAATTTCATTCCCCGGAGCAGGTGTTTCTGCTCTTGCAGCTTCTGATAAAAACATTGAAATGATTAAAAGCCGTATGACAGTGCAGACCATTGGCAATGATAAACTTAATCAGCTTCGTCATGTGGCATATTTCAAAAATCTTGACGGTATCAAGGCTCATATGAAAAAGCACGCTGAATCACTCAAGCCTAAATTTGAGGCAGTTCTGGATTGCTTTGAAAAAGAATTTGCAGGTCTTGGTATTGCTGAATGGAAAAACCCCAACGGTGGCTATTTCGTAAGCCTTAATGTGCTTGAAGGAACAGCAAAAAGAACAGGTGAACTCTGCAAAGAGGCAGGTGTTGTTCTTACACCTCCCGGTGCAACATATCCCTACGGCAAAGATCCTATGGATGAAAATATCCGTATTGCTCCTTCTTTCCCTTGCGTTGAAGAACTTGAGAAAGCTGCAGAACTTCTCTGCATATCAGCTCGTCTGGCAGCTTGTGAAAAACTTTTAAAGAGGTAATTTAAATGAAATTAAGGGCAGTAATTGCAATCATTGCTTGTAAACTTGCAAAATTTTTGATTCGTGTTATGAAAAGAGGCGGCACAAACCTTCCCGGTGCAATTGCCGTGAAAATATGTCCCTCTGTGCTTGGCGTTATGGCACGTGGCGTAACAACTATTATTATCACAGGTACTAACGGCAAAACCACAACCTCAAGAATGGTTGAACAGTGCCTTGTTGAAGCAGGTGTCAGTTTCTTCTGCAATAAATCAGGTGCAAACCTTCTCACAGGTATTGCAAATGAATTTGCACAGAATTCAAGCATTTTCGGTAAATGTAAAAAAGAATATGCCGTTATCGAATGTGATGAGGCTGCTTTCAGACACGTAAGCAAATATGTTGATGCAAAGTATATTATTGTAACTAACGTTTTCCGCGACCAGGTTGACCGTTTTGTGGAGCTTGAAACAACAATGAGCGGTATAAGAGCAGGCATAGAAAACTCACCCAATGCTGTTGTTGCAATCAATGCTGACTGTTCACTTACAACATCACTTGTGAAAAACGTTAATAATAAAATTATTTATTACGGTGTTGACTGCCCGATTTACGAAGACCTCGTGTCAGAGGTTTCTGATGCACAGCATTGTATTAACTGTAAGACACAGTATAATTACGAATATATAACTTACGGACATCTCGGCAGTTATGTGTGCCCGAAATGCGGTTATAAAAGACCTGAAACAGAAGTTTTTGTTACTGAAGTTGTGTCAAGCGACCTTGACAGCACAACGGTAAAACTCAGAATGAGCGACAGCGAAAAGCTTCTCAGAATAAATCTTCCCGGCGGATATAATGTTTATAATGCTATTTCAGCTGCAGCAGTTGCAAAAGGAATGGGGCTCAGCGAAGATAAAATCATTACAGCTCTTTCAAGCTTTGAATGTGGCTTCGGCAGAATGGAAAACTTTGATATCGGCGGTAAAAATGTAAGAATGATTCTTATTAAAAACCCTGCAGGATGCAATCAGGTTCTTAATTTCCTTACAAACACAGTTAAAGAAAAATGCCTTTTTGTAACTATTGTCAATGACAAGGTTTCTGACGGTACAGACATTTCGTGGCTCTGGGATGCAAACTTTGAAAAGCTTGAAGAATTAGGTGAAAATCTGCCTATGATTTATGTCGGCGGTGCACGTGCAGACGATATGGCTAACAGACTTAAATATGCAGGCAGAAGCCTTGATAAAATTAAAGTTATAAAAGATGATGATGCTCTGCTTGAAGAAATCGACAAAGCGGATGTGGATGTGTTTATTATGCCCACATATTCTGCAATGCTTTCTTTCAGAGAGAAAATCAGTAAACGCTACAATCTCAAAAGTTATTGGGAAAACTAAAGGGGAGGTATTATTATGGATGAACTTAAAATCTGCTATCTTTACCCTGATGTACTCAATATGTTTTCTGACGGCGGAAATATAATCTGTATGAAAAAACGTCTTGAATGGCGTGGAATAAAAGCCGATATTACAGAAATTCCTGTTGGCGAAAAACTTGACATAAACGAATATGATTTGTTCTTTATCGGTGGCGGACAGGATTTTGAACACGGTATTCATATTGATGACTTTACGGGAAATAAAGCAAATGAAATAAAAAAAGCAGTTGAAGACGAAAAGGTTTTCCTTGCAATCTGTACAGGATACCAGCTTCTCGGCAACTACTATAAAGCAACTGACGGTACACAGTATGACTTATCAGGTGCATTGGATTTCCACACAGTAGGCTGTAAGGACAGACTTCTCGGCAATTATTGTTTTGAATCTGAAGAACTTGACGGTATAAAAATAGTCGGTTTTGAAAACCATGCAGGAAAGACATATCTTTCTGACAGCGTTAAACCTCTCGGTAAGGTGCTTAAGGGCTTCGGTAACAACGGTGAAGATATGACAGAAGGTGCAAGGTATAAAAATGTATTTGCATCATATGCTCACGGCTCACTTTTGCCGAAAAATCCTGCACTTGCAGATTATATTCTCAAAACTGCACTTGAGAGAAAATATAATAAAGAATTTGAACTTTCAAAGCTTGATGATACGTTTGAACTGAGCGCAAATAAAGCTATGGTTGAACGTCTTTTAGGCTGATTGGAATAAAGGAGGTTTTATTGTGAAAATCAAAAGAATTTCGGTGGTATTATTAGCGGTTGTTATTGCTTTTGCATCTTTTTCTATGGCAGGTTATGCTGCTGAAGAAAAGCCTGAATTTGAATTCGGCGCAGACGGCAAATTTACTGTTCTGCAGCTTTCCGACCCTCAGGAAGATGCATATCCCGCACACGAACTTGATACTTTTATAAGAAAATCGATTGAAACAGTAAAACCTGATTTTATCGTTCTTTCAGGGGATATCGTTGAAGACAGCCGTGCAGGTGACATTTCTGACGATAAGATTTTTCAGGAAGGCGTCAAGGTTGACGGTGACTACGAAAAAACTCTTGAAAACGTAAAAGCTGCTGTGAAAAATATTTTCACTCCTATGGAGGAAGCAGGTATTTATTACACAATCGCGCAGGGAAATAACGATTATAAGAGCGATATTTCAAATGAAGACTGGCTTAAGATTTATGCTTCTTATCCTCATTGCATAACAGTTGACGAAAGTGACGATGCAGAAGGCAAAATTGACAGTTATGTTGAAATTAAAAAACATAATTCTGAAGAAATCGGATACGGTATCTGGGCACTTGATAACGGTAAAGGCTTTACTGAAGGTCAGAAACAGTGGTTCATAAATAAAGAAACAGGCAATGTGCCGTCTATTGTTTTTGAACACGTTCCCACAGACGACGTAGGTAATCTTTTTGAAAAATGCAATATGTGGGACGAAGGTGCACTTTCAGGTGACGGCGGATTCTATCGTCTTAATAAAGAAATCGCATGTGGTGTAAACTATGCAACTTATGATGCAGGTACATCTGACCAGTTCCTTGCATGGAAAGATAAGGGTGTAAAAGGTGCTTTCTTCGGTCATATCCACACAGATGGATTTACAGGTACCTATGACGGAATTACACTCGGTCTCACATACGGTTGTCAGTTCTCAAAAGCAGGACCTTACGGTGTGAGAGAAATTATCCTCGATGAAGACGGCTCATTTGAAACAAACCTTTATGTTTACGAAAACGGTGAATTCTCTCTTCAGGAATATGAAGATTACAAAACATATTCAAATGATTTTGAAGCATTCTTCGCAAAGGTAATAAATGTTTTCAGATTTATCGGCAGACAGCTTACTGCACTGCTTAAATTCTGATTAAACGATTTGATTTTAAAATTTGCGCTTCTGTGAAACTGTAAAGTACAGAACAATACTGCATTAATATTCAGGCTGATTATAGTCAGAAAAATGCCGATATCTCAAGCAAAATGAGATATCGGCATCATTTATTTTGTTTATTTTATTTGTTCAGGTCGTGTTCTTTGATGAATTTAATTGTTTCATCAACAGTTGTGAATGCAAGAGCAACAACTGTATCTGCACCACCGTAATAAATTGCAATTTTACCGCTGTCAGCATCTGTAAGTGCTGCACAAGGGAAAACAACATTGGGTACGTCGCCTACAAGCTCATAGTTTTCATGAGGAGCAAGAAGGAAGCAGTCTGCTCTGTGTTTAACAATCCAGGGCTTGTCAATATCAAGAATTGCAGCGCCCATTGCGTAAGTGAAGCCGTTGCAGCTTGTCAGCACACCATGGTAGAAAACAAGCCAGCCTTCATCTGTTTCGATGGGAGTAGGACCTGCACCTACCTTTGTCATTTCCCAGTTTTTAACAGGTGACATAACAAATCTGTGTTTGCCCCAATATGTAAGGTCTTTACTGTGGCTTAAGAAAATGTCACCGTAAGGTGTGTGACCTCTGTCACAGGGACGGATGAAGAGAACAAATTCATCATTGATTTTTCTCGGGAAAAGCACACCGTTTCTTGCAACGGGATAGCAAGCATCTTCAAGCTGAGTCCATTCTTTGAAATCAGTTGTATAAGCAATACCGATTGTTGTGCCGTGAGGTGTAAGGTTTACCCATGAAAGATAGAATTTTCCGTCAATTTCGCAAAGACGGGGGTCATATCCTCTGAAAATTACTTTTTCTTCAAGCTCCCAGTTAATTGCATCTTTACTGTAACCAACAACAAGAGTGTGGTCACGGCTTATATCGTCAACTCTGAAAACACCTGCAAAGCCGTCTTTATAAGGCACAACTGCTGAATTGAAAATACTGTTTGCACCGAAAAGATTATCTCTTGTGATAACAGGGTTTCCGCTGTAACGCCATACAGGATATTTGTATCCTTCAGGTTTATCTTCCCACGGAATGTTGGGCATTGAAGCACCGATAATTTTTGCCATTTTTATTCCTCCTGAAAATTAATTTAAAATTTTCTTATTTTTCTTCTGCCTGCTGCGCCTTTGTTTTGGCAATAAGGCTTTTTGTAATGAAGCTTGCTATAATCACAAACACAACAATAACTGCCACGGGGATTGCAACAACCCAGGGCTTTTCACCTACGTTTTTAAGTGCAACGCCAAAGAGTGTGTAAACAACTGCAAGCGGCAACATACCCAGATTTGCACCGATTACGTAGTTTTTAAGAGATACATTGATTGCACCGAAAAGAAGACTTGACAAGTCACCGGGAATAACGCCCGAAAGCTTAATTGTGAAAGTCATCATTTTTTCGTTTGCACCCTTGAAATCATCAATTTTCTTAACTGCCTTGAAACGGTTTTTAAGAGAATCCACAATTCCTGCACCTGTGAATCTTCCGAGGAAATACGGGGCAAAAGAACTGAGGAAAATTGAAATTATATTAATTGCAAGACCCACCCAGTAGTTAGGCATAAGATAACCGCAGATTGAAAAAACAACTGCAGGCGGGAAAATAAGAGCAAAGGATTTTACAACTGAAAAAAGAATAATGCCTACTGCAATTAAAAGTGTACCGCCCTGAATCTGCTCTGCAAGCTGAGGGATGTTTGTTACTTTAATGTTGTATTTTTTCATCAGAATTACGCAGATAACAATCATTGCAACCATAAAAATACCTGCAAGAATCTGCAGAACTTTTATAAGCTTATCTTTGCTGTCATTGCTTTTTGCTGATTTTTTTTCGCTTTTTACAGCCATAAAAAACCTCCTTAAAATATACTCAGTTAATTATAACTTATTTTGTTAATCATTTCAAGAAGAAATAAAGCAAACGGAAAAACAATTATCAGATTTCCTGAATATTACGTATGTCAGAAATAAAAAAGAAAAGAATAAAACGAAAATATTCCGCCTGAAAGCGGAAATATTCCGCCAAATCACGGAAATTTTCCACCAGAGATAGAGAAAGAGAAGAGTAAGAGTAGAGATAGAGTAAGAGAAGATAAGAACACTTCCGCTTTTTCTTTTCAGAAAAAAAGCGGAAGTGTTAATGTGCAAAAAGTAAATTTTCAGAATAAATCAGCTGAACATAAGCATAATTCCGCGGCTCAGAAAAGCCGCCGCAGAATTATGAAGTTAAGGCTTCAACGAAAAGAAATAACCTGACCCGGGAAGATTTCAAGCCCTCATTTATAACAGGATTTTACACCTTTAATCAGTTGTCATATTTTGTCAATTATTGTATATTTTTAAATTATAACAGATATGTTACAACTGCATTTTTAGGGTTGCATTTAAGTGACTAATATAGTATAATATATGAGTTAAAATGGGCGAGAGGTTGGAATTTATGAAAACAGAAATAGAAAAACAGAATAAATTTTTATCTCTGGCAAGGAGTCTGCTTGAATTCAGGTTCGGTAATAATGCGCCTAAAGCCTATGTTCACACGTTCGGATGTCAGGGAAATGTGTCTGACGGGGAGCGTATGAAAGGCTTGCTTTCCGATATGGGCTATGTGTTTGTTGACGATGAAAAAGAAGCAGATTTAATCCTTCTTAACACATGTGCTATCCGTGAACACGCAGAAGACAGAGTTTACGGTAACATCGGCAGACTTAAGATTCTCAAAAAGCAGAATCCTGACCTGATAATCTGCATCTGCGGATGTATGGTTCAGCAGAAGCACGTCGAAGAAAAAATCCGTAAAAGCTACCCTTATGTTACTGTTGTATTCGGCACTCACGTTATTCATAAACTCCCCGAATTTGTCTACAGAGCATTGACCACAGGCAAAAGAGTTTATGACACAGACAACACTAATCTTGAAATCGCCGAAGGTAATAACGTATGGCGTGACGGTAAAATCCGTGCATGGCTTCCTATAATGTACGGTTGCAATAACTTCTGTTCGTACTGCGTTGTACCTTACGTAAGAGGCAGGGAAAGAAGCCGTAAAAGCGAAGAAATTTTAAAAGAAGCAAAACATCTTGTGTCACTTGGTTTCAAGGATATTACTCTTCTCGGTCAGAACGTAAACTCATACGGTAAAGGCCTTGAAGAAGATATAAACTTTGCAAAGCTTTTAAGGATGATAAATGATATTGACGGTGATTTTACAATCCGTTTTATGACATCTCATCCCAAAGATTGTACAATTGAACTTCTTGACGCAATGGCTGAATGCGATAAAGTTGCAAAACATCTTCATCTTCCCGTTCAGTCAGGTAACGACAGAGTTCTCAAAGAGATGAACAGACATTACGACAGAGCGAAATATCTGTCACTTATCGAATACGCACGTAAGGTTATGCCTGATTTATCAATCACAAGTGATATTATCGTAGGCTTCCCCGGTGAAACTTATGAGGAATTCTGCGATACATTGAGCCTTGTTGAAAAAGTAAAATATACTTCCCTTTATACATTCATTTATTCATCAAGAAAAAATACAAAAGCCGCAGAAATGCCCGACCCTGTAACACGCGAGGAAAAAGGCAAGTGGTTTGATGAGCTTCTGAAACTTCAGGAAAGAATCGCAGCGGAAAGAACTGCAAAAATGAACGGAAAAGTTTATAAGGTTCTGGCTGAAGAAAAAAGCAAAACAGAAGGCTGGATTTCAGGCAGAACATCAGGGAATGTTATAATAGAATTTCCGGCAGATGAGAGCGTTATCGGCTCTTTCTGCGAAGTACTTGTGAATGAGCCGCTTAACTGGATTGTCAAGGGTGAATTCATTAAAACAGTTTAAAATAATATTTAAAATAAAAGGAGCAAAAAACAATGGAACTCGAAAAACTTGCAAGACAGCTTGGTGCTGCAATTCAGGAAGACGCACGCTATAAAGCATTTATGGCAGCAAGAGATAAGAACGAAGCAGATGCAGAACTCAACGAAATGATGCAGCAGATTCAGCTTGTTCATATGTCTTACAACCACGAAGCTTCAAAAGGTGCAGAAGCAGATGAAGCAAAGCTTCAGGAATTTGAAAAACAGTTCAACGAAGTTTACACAAAGGTTATGGAAAACGAAAATATGAAAAACTTCGAAATCGCAAAAACTGATTTTGACCAGCTTATGAAATATATCACAGGCATCATCAGCATGTGCGCATACGGTGAAGACCCTGAAACATGTGACCCCAATGCTCACCAGTGTTCAGGTAACTGCTCATCATGCGGTTCAGATTGTCACTGATTAAATGAAATATCTGCATCCGGCTGAAAAACAGTCGGATGCGGTGAAAAAGAAAGGAGGAAGAACAATGGCAGAATTAACGCCTATGATGAAACAGTATTTTGAAATTAAAAAAGATTATCCCGATACGCTTTTGTTTTTCCGACTGGGCGATTTCTACGAAATGTTTTTTGAAGATGCAAAAATTGCATCAAAAGAACTTGAACTTGTGCTTACAGGACGCGATTGCGGTCAGGAAGAACGTGCACCTATGTGCGGTGTTCCTTTCCACAGCGTTGAAAACTACCTTGCAAGGCTTGTGGCAAAAGGCTATAAGGTTGCTATCTGTGAACAGATGGAAGACCCTGCTTTAGCTAAAGGCATTGTAAAAAGAGATGTGTCGCGTGTGCTTACTCCCGGTACGGTTATTGAAAGCACAATGCTTGACGAAAGCAAAAATAACTACCTTGCAACAGTTGTATGTAATGGTAAATCGGCAGGTCTTGTTTTTGCCGATATCTCAACAGGTGAAATCCATGTAACTCATATTGAAGACAAAAATCTTCTCACTCCTATTGTGAATGAACTCTGTAAATTTTCACCGAGTGAAGTTGTTCTCAATAAAGAGGCATCGGAAATTTCAGGCATTTCCAAGTACATAAAAACAATGCTTTCTGCAACTGAAGAAGTGCTTGACGAAGAATATTTTAACTTTGAAAACTGCGTTGATGTTATCAGTCAGCGTTTAAATAAAAATGTAACAGATTTTGAATTTTCTGAAGAAAAAGAGGCAGTGTCTGCTTTAGGTGCCTGCATCAGATATTTAAGTGAACTTCAGAAAAGCGACATTAAAAATATCACAAATATTGATTACTACAAAGGCGAAAGCTTTATGTTCCTTAATGCATCTTCAAGAAACAATCTTGAACTTGTGGAAACAATGCGCAGCCGTGATAAAAAAGGAACACTTCTCTGGGTAATTGATAAAACAAAATGCTCAATGGGCAGAAGAATGATAAGACGCTGGCTTGAAAACCCGCTTACATCATTAGCGTCCATTGTACGCAGAAACAGGGCAGTTGAAGAGCTTTTTGATAATACGGTTCTCTGTGCCGAAATCAGAGAAGCACTGGACGGAATCTATGATTTTGAGCGAATTATGACACGTGTGGTTTACGGTACTGCAAATGCAAAAGAACTCCGTTCTCTCGGACTTGCCTGTACGAAGCTTCCTGAAATAAAAGAACTCATTTCCGCTTGTAAAAGCGAAAAATTAAAAAGCATTTATGACAATCTTGACGTGCTTGAAGATATATGTTCATTAACGCTTAATGCTATTGTAGATGAACCGCCCCTTACAGTACGCGAAGGCGGAATGATAAGAGAGGGTTATAACGAAGAGCTTGATGCTCTGCGTTCAATTGAACGTGACAGCGTTACTTTCATTAACGATATTGCATTGCGTGAGCAGGAAAAAACAGGCATCAAGAAATTGAAGATAGGTTATAACCGTGTGTTCGGTTATTATATTGAGGTTTCAAATTCATTCAAAGAATTAGTTCCTGAAGAATATATCAGAAAACAGACCCTTTCAAACTGCGAAAGATTTATCACGCAGGAATTAAAAGAGCTTGAAACGAAAATTTTAGGTGCAAAAGAAAAAATCGTAAGAATCGAATACGAACTTTTCACAGAAATCCGTGAAGCAGTTGCACGTGAATATATGCGAGTGCAGAAAACTGCAGAAAATATCGCAAAGCTTGATACATTATGTTCACTTGCACATGTTGCAGTAAGCAGAAACTATTGTTGCCCTGAAATTTCAACTGACGGTGTTATACAGATTGAAGACGGCAGACACCCCGTTGTTGAGGTTATGCTGGGTTCACAGCCCTTTGTTCCTAACGATACATTGCTTGACTGTAATGATAACAGATGCAATATTATCACAGGTCCTAATATGGCAGGTAAATCAACATATATGCGTCAGGTAGCACTTATTACCTTACTTGCACAGATAGGTTCATTTGTACCTGCAAGAAAAGCTAAAATCTCAATCTGTGACAGCATTTTCACCCGTGTCGGTGCATCTGATGACCTTGCAGCAGGTCAGTCAACCTTTATGGTTGAAATGAACGAGGTTGCACAGATTCTCAAACAGTCAACACAGAAAAGTCTTATTATATTTGACGAAATCGGCAGAGGTACGTCAACCTTTGACGGTATGAGTATTGCACGTGCAGTGCTTGAATATACTGCAGACAAAAAACGTCTTGGTGCAAAAACTCTTTTTGCAACTCACTATCACGAGCTGACAGAGCTTGAAAGCAAAACTGACGGCATTGTAAACTACAATATTGCCGTTAAGAAACGCGGAGATGATATAACTTTCCTGCGTCGTATCGTAAGAGGTAAGGCTGACGGCAGTTACGGTATTGAAGTTGCAAAGCTTGCAGGTGTTCCCGTAAGTGTTGTGAAACGTGCAAGAGAAATTCTTGAAGAACTTGAACTTCTTGACGGTAAGGCATTAAAGTTATCAACAGAAAAAGAACTTGCTCCCGCACAGGAAGAATATATTACTCAGGTCTCATTTTCAAATAATTCGTCAAACGAAATAATTGAAGAATTAAAGACTATTGATGTAAATACATTGACTCCCATTGAGGCTCTCTCAAAACTTTATGAGCTTGTGGGTAAATCAAAAGAAATTTTTTAAATGTTTTAGAGGTGACCTAAAGTCAGGAGGTGGCGGAAGTGCCGAAAATCAATGTTTTACCTAAACATATAGCAGACCTTATTGCGGCAGGCGAGGTTGTTGAGCGTCCGTCATCTGTTGTAAAAGAAGCTGTAGAAAACTCAATTGACGCAGGTGCTACAATAATCACAGTAGAAATTCAGCACGGCGGTATTACTTACATAAGAATTACCGATAACGGTTGCGGTATTCTTCGTGATGACATAAGAAATGCTTTTATCAGCCACGCAACAAGTAAAATCGCAACTGCCGACGACCTGAATGCAATCGGTACTCTCGGATTCCGTGGTGAAGCGCTGGCGTCTGTAAGTGCAGTAAGCCGTGTTGAAGTGCTTACGAAAGCTAAAGAAGAATCTATAGGCACACATTATCGCATTGAGGGAGGGGAAGAAATTCTCCTTGACGATGCAGGTTGCCCTGACGGTACAACTTTGATTGTCCGCGATTTGTTTTTCAACACTCCTGCACGAATGAAATTCCTCAAAAAAGATGTAAGTGAAGCCAACGCAGTTGCAGGTGTTATTGACAGAGTTGCTTTGTCGCATCCTGAAATCAGTTTCAGATTTATCCGTGACGGAAAAGAAACTCTTTTAACACCCGGTGACGGCAAGCTTACTTCTGCAATATATGCAGTTTTCGGCAAAGAATTTGCAAACAGTTTAATTGAGATTGATTATTCATTAAACGGTGTTACGGCAAAAGGTTATATTTCCAAGCCTGTATACGCAAGGGCAAACAGAAATATGCAGATGTTTTTCCTGAATTCACGTCTTGTAAAAACACAGACAGGCTCTGTTGCACTTACCGAAAGCTATAGAAATTCAATTATGACAGGTAAGTTTCCTGCTTGTGTAATCAACCTTACAGTACCTAACGAAACTGTTGATGTAAACGTTCATCCCTCAAAGCTTGAGGTTCGTTTTGCTAACGAAAAAGCAGTTTACGATTGCATTTATTACGGTGTTAAAAATGCTCTCAACAAAGAAAAAGAACGTCCTCAGGTTGAGCTCGAAAAGGTTTTATCAAATCCTAAATTTGCAAAACCGCAGATGTTTGTGCCTGAAAAGGCGGAGCAGATTAAGTTTACTCCTCAGAAGCAGGAGCAGAAACCTGCAGAGAAAAAAGAAGCAGTCAGAATTCAGACTGAATTTGTTAAAGAAAAACTGACTCCTCCCACACCTGCGGCTGATTACACTAAATTATTTTTTGCACAGCCTGAGCCGGAATATATAGTATCAGAAGTAAAAAATGAACAGAAAGTTCAAAAGCCTGAGGTTACGGTTTATACTCCTCCTGCGGTTAAAGAAAAAATCGCAGAGGAAGTTAAAGAAGTTGAAAAAACTGAAGAAACACCTGTAATTCAGGAAACAATTCCGGTTACTGAACCTGAAATTAAGGAAGAAAAGGCTGTTCCTGATTTCAGAATTGTAGGTGAAGCCTTCAAAACATATATTTTCGTTGAGTGCGAAGGTAAGCTTATGATAATAGATAAGCATGCTGCACACGAAAGAATGATTTATAACGAGCTTAAAAATTCAACAGACGGAATTTTTATGCAGTCGCTTATGATACCCGTTACAGTTACACTTTCAAAAGAAGAATATGATGTTATTATCAACAATCTTGAAATGCTTGAAAAAGCAGGTTTTGCAGTTGAGGCATTCGGCACATCGAGTGTTATTGTGAGAGAATGTCCCTCTGTTATTGAAGCCGCAGATGTAGAAAATCTGCTTATTGAAACAGCAACATATCTTCTTCAGAATAAAAATGATCTGATAAGTGAAAAGCTTGATTGGATTTTCCACTCATCTGCCTGCAGAGCAGCAATAAAAGCAGGGGATAAAACAGACAGATATGAGCTTGAAAAGTTTACTGCAAAATTACTTGCAGATGACTCTGTAAGATATTGTCCTCACGGCAGACCTGTTCTTGCAGAACTTACAAAGCGGGAACTTGAAAAATTCTTCGGAAGAATACAGTGAGATGAATTATGGAAAAAATTAAAATTGTCACCGTTGTAGGTCCTACCGCATCAGGTAAAACCTCTTTAGCGGTGAAATTAGCACAGACTTTCGGCGGAGAAGTGATTTCAGCCGATTCTATGCAGGTATACAAGGGTATGGATATTGCAACTGCCAAGCCTGATGAAAAAGAAATGTGTGGGATTGCTCACCACTTAATCAGCATAATTTCACCTGATGAGGAGTTCAGTGTTTCCCGCTTTAAGGAATTGGCGGTAAGTGCTGCAAAAGACATTACCGCGAGAGGCAAATTGCCGATTGTTGCAGGCGGTACAGGGTTATATGTTGATTGCCTGATTAACAACACAACATTCCTTGATAACACTAAAAATGATGATGTAAGGGCATTTCTTCAGTCACGTCTTGAAAAAGAGGGGAATGAAGTTCTTTATAATGAGCTTCTTGAAAAAGACCCTGAGGCGGCTGAAAAAATCCACCCTAATAATTCACTTAAAATTATACGTGCGCTTGAAATTTTATATTCAAGCGGAAACACTCTTACTGAACAAAATCAGCATTCGCACGAAAAAGAGAGCGAATTTGAAAGCCTTGTGATAGGTCTTAATGCGGTTAACCGTGATGTGCTTTATGACAGAATCAACCTTCGTGTTGATATAATGGTTGAAAACGGTCTTGTAGAAGAAACAAGAAAGTTTTTTGAAACAAAAACGGCATCTACCGCATGTCAGGCAATAGGATATAAAGAACTCAGGCCCTATATCGACGGAGTTATGAGCCTTGAGGATGCCAAAGATAATCTGAAACAGGCAACACGTCGCTATGCGAAAAGGCAGCTGACCTGGTTCAGAAGAAATGAAAAAATAAAATGGCTTAATATTGACGAATATACGTCTGATGAGCTTATACAGAAAGCCACGGATATGGTAAAAGAATTTTTGGAGTAAAGGAGATGGGATTTGTATGAAGACAAGTGAAGTCAGTTCTGTTATAAATAAAATTTTAAAAACTACTGTCAGAGTTTTGGTTTATGCAGTTGCAGTGTTTATGATTGTTTATCTTATTCATCTTGCTCTTGATGCAAATTACAGTCCTGTCCGTACAGAAACTGCTGTTATGAAAACTGTGGAAAAAAGTATAGATACAAAAGTTTTTGTCGTCCGTGATGAAACTTATATTTCCGCTAAGGCATCAGGTACGGTTGTGCCGCTTGTTGCAGATGGTCAGCGTGTAGCTGAAGGCGAAAAAATTGCCGCAGTTTTTACCAACGATAAGGATGCAAATAAGTATCTTGAAATAGAACGTATCTATAATGAGCTGGAACGTTTTGAAAGCATCCAGGCTGCTGATAAGATGAATATAAGAGATGTTTCAACATATGACCAGACAACAAATGAAGAGTTTTTAAATCTGGTTGAAGCAATTTCGGAAGAAAAATATTCTGATATTGAAAAATATGCTCATTCGGTAAGAGACAGAGAAACAAGCAGACAGATTTCTTTAGGACATGAGGTTGATACAGCAGATGTAATGTCAGATCTCAGTACGCAGGCTGCTGCAATGGGTAAGATGGAGCCTTCGTATCTTCTTGCTGATAATACAGGGTATTTTATCAGTAATACGGATGGCTACGAAAACGTTGTTGATTATTCAAAAGTGAAAGATATTACAGTAAATGAAGTGCAGAAGGCATTGAAGGCGAAGCCTGATGAGTCAAAAGTTTCAAACACAGGAAAACTTGTAAATAACTTTAACTGGTATGTTATTGCAGTTGTTGACAGAAACGAAGTTGCATCATCTTATGTAGGTAAAACAGTAAAAGTCCGTTTCCTCGATTCTTCTTCTGATGATATTTCTATGACAGTTGCAGCAATTAATTCAGATGAATCAGGTAAATCTGCGTTGGTGCTTAAATGTAACACAATTATTTCTGATGTTTCACAGTTCAGGGTAAAAAATGCTAAAATCGTATTTGAAACAATTTCGGGATATAAAATTCCCCGCGAATCCTTAAGAACAGTTGACGGTGCAAACGGTGTTTATATAAAACGAGGAAATCTTGTTAATTTCAGAAGAGTTACACCGCTTTATACAGGCGATGATTATATAATTGCCAGAACATATGAAGCAGAAAATGCAAACTACGTTAATGAAATGGATGATATAAGAGAAGAAAACAGACTTTATACAGCACAGCTTGCACAAAGACATAATGAAGAGCCGGGCTGGATAATTGAATATGAAGATTTATATACGCGTTCAAAGCTGTTACAGAAATCTTATATCAAACTTTATGATGAAGTGATAGTTGAAGGAAAGGGTTTGTATGACAATAAAATCGTATAATGAGCAAAGATTTGCCGACATCAGCGAAAACGCAAAAGTAATCAGAGAGAACATTGCGGCTGCTGCAGAAAAAAGCGGCAGAAAAGCTGAAGACATAAATTTAATGGCTGTTACAAAAACAGTTGATTCGTTGTTTATCAATCATGCTATTGATAATTGCGGCATAAATCTTATAGGTGAAAATCGTGTACAGGAATTTCTGTCAAAAAAAGATGAACTTCATCTTGAAAACACAGAAGTTCACCTCATAGGTCATCTGCAGACCAATAAGGTCAAACAGATTGTTCCCCATGTTTCTATGATAGAATCTGTTGACAGTGTGCGACTTGCAAAGGAAATCAGCAAGGAATGCGGAAAAATAGATAAGATTATGGATATTCTTGTGGAAGTAAATGTTGGTAACGAAAACAGTAAATTTGGTATTGACAGTGTACTGTTAGGCGAATTTTTAGCAGAATTAAGCGAAATTCCCAACATCAGGGTGAAAGGTCTTATGGCAATACCGCCGATTTGTGAAAAATCTTCTGAAGTTAAGAGATTTTTTTCAAATATGTATAAGATGTTTCTTGACATTGAGGCAAAAAAATTAGATAATATATATATGCATATCCTTTCAATGGGTATGTCGGGCGATTATGTTGAAGCCATTGAAGAGGGAGCCACGGAAATCAGAGTCGGTTCTTCTCTGTTTGGTAAAAGAGTTTATTAATTAAGTATATAATTTCAAGGAGGATAAATAAATGAATCTTTTTGACAAAATGAAAGAACTTGTATTAGGCACAGAAGATGAAGGTAGCTTTGAAGGTATTGCTGATGAGGGCTATGAAGAAACACCGGCTCCCCAGATGCCTAAATATGACCCGATTGAAAAATATGACAGTTTTAACAGTTTTGAAAGCTATGAACCCAAAAGAGCAGAAAAAAGCAAGGTTGTAGATTTTGATTCTGCATCATCATACAATAAAGGTGCATCATCTTATCAGAAAGCCGGCGGCCGTCCTCATGTTGTGGTTGCAAAGCTTGAAAGATTTGAAGATGTTGGCGAAATTGCGAAAAACATTAATGATAAACGTATGGTTATTATTAATCTCGAAAATGCTGACAATGCAACAACACAGAGAATTATAGACTTCATCTACGGCGTTACAATTGCTAATAGCAGTGAACTCAAGAGAGTTGCTTTCAGAACATATATCATCAAACCTGCAGGCTATGATTACACAGGCGGAGACGGTTTTGACAGCAATAATATGGATGGTATTGTGTTTGGCAGCAACTGATCGGACGCACATATAATATAAAAATGTAAATCACTGTTCTGTCTGAAAATTACGGTTTTCGGGCGTAATGGTGTTATCCGGCTATTATTTTGTACTCTATACTTACCAAAAGTTAAAATCGGATCGGAATGCCGGATTTTAAATTCAGGTGTACAGCTTTGAACTGTCA
Organism: Acutalibacteraceae bacterium; assembly: GCA_045632485.1. GTDB lineage: Bacteria > Bacillota > Clostridia > Oscillospirales > Acutalibacteraceae > SIG575. The sequence goes on along the minus strand of JAZQWT010000093.1, from coordinate 1,328 downwards.
CTGACGAAAGAGAAAGGGTTGGGTTTAAAATGGCAATGTTAACTCCTAACAAAATCAGAGGTTATCAGTTCCAACAGGCAGGCAGAGGAACATATAAATCCGAAGAGGTTGATCAATTTCTCGGCCAGGTTGTTGAGTCATATGAACAGATGTTTAAAGAAAACGGTGAACTCGTAAAAAAACTCAGCATTCTTGCAACAAAACTTGATGAATACAGAAAAGAAGAAACAAGCGTTCGTAAAGCACTTCTGAACGCTCAGTCTTTTATTGATAAAATGGTTGAAGATGCAGGTAATGAAGCAAAGAAAATCATTGCCGAAGCTCAGGACAGAGCAAGAAATGTTGATTCAATCACTAACGCTAAAATCAAAGTTATGGTTGATGAAGTTGAAGGCAAGATGCGAATTGCTTATGAAAAGGCAACTGCGCAGGCAAGGCAGACAAAAGAAAATGCGCAGAAAGAGGCAGAAACCGTTCTTCTTGAAGCTAATGATAAAGCAAGTAAAATTTTGGAAGATGCAAAAAGCGAGGCTGCTGCAATTATCAGCGGTGCAACATCTGTTGCATTAAAAGATGCTGAAGCTCTGAAATCAGAAATCGAAAAAGAAAAAATACTTCTCAATAATATCAAAGAAACTTCAAATCAGTTCAAGAAAGAACTTGTTGTTCTTTATGAGAGACAAATCAAGGCAGTCGAACAGATGCCTGATTATAAAATTGATAAAAAGCTTGAAGAAGACTACAATGAACTTCTCGGTGCTGCTGATGCGTTCAATGATGAAGTTAATAATATCGTTGAAACATTTGTCGAAAATGATGACAATTATTTTGATGCAGACGACCTTATCAGAGAATATGCAGTAAAAGATGCAAGTGACAAATCAGGCTTTGATTTCAACTTCAGTTATGATGACGAAGAAAATGATGAAGCAGATGACGCTTTTTCTTTCAATCTTGATGAAAAAGAAGTTGAAGAAGCAGATGACGCTTTTTCTTTCGAGCTTGATGAAGAAGAACCTGAAGTAGCAGAAGAAGCAGTAGAAAATGAAATTTCAGAAGAAACAGAGACTCCGGAAGCTGAAATTGAAAAGGATATGGAAGAAATCCTTGAAGATATATCTTCAGATACCGAAGAAGAAACAGTTGATGAATATGAAGATATTTTTTCTAATTCAGGAAACAGCGATGGCTTCAGATTTACTGCAGAAGATTTTGAAGAAATCAATCGCGAAAATGAGCAGGATATCACAGAGAAGACAGAGAAACTCGATTCAGATGATTTTGATATCTTCGATGAAGATGCAGAAGGAATTCCTGTAACAAAATCT
>JAZQWT010000092.1:0-3671 GCA_045632485.1 Acutalibacteraceae bacterium | reverse complement strand
AGAACCTGCACCTGAAGTTGCAGAAGAACCTGCACCTGAAGTTGCAGAAGAACCCGCACCTGAAGTTGCAGAAGAACCCGCACCTGAAGTTGCAGAAGAACCCGTACCGGAAGTTGCAGAAGAACCTGCACCTGAAGTTGCAGAAGAACCTGTACCGGAAGTTGCAGAAGAACCTGCACCTGAAGTTGCAGAAGAACCCGTACCCGAAGTTGAGGAAGAACCTGTACCGGAAGTTGCAGAAGAACCTGCACCCGAAGTTGCAGAAGAACCTGCACCCGAAGTTGCAGAAGAGGTTGAATCTGAAGAAGAAACTGACACAGAATCAGAAAAACCGATTCAGGCAAATACGCTTATCCTTGAAGACGTTGTAATTGAAAAGCAACAGGATGAAGAAAAAACAACTGATTCAGAAGAAAAAGCGAAAAATAATGTTTTAAAGAACAAATGTAAAGCAATTCTTTCAAAGGTTAAATTACCTGAAATTGATATTGAAAAGTTAAAGTCAATTAAAATCACAAAAACACACATTATTATTGCGGTTGTTGCGGCGGTAACACTTGCAGCACTTATTTCTGTTCTTGTTACAGTAGGAGTCGGAAAACAGGATTATGCTCCTGCAATCTACAGCGGAAGAAATTTTGCAGATAATGAAGTATCACTCATTGCCATTTCAGACGAAAATCAACAAGAATATATCGATGATATGGAAGTAAAAGGTAACACAAGAAAGTTCTCTTTCTATTGTAATACCGAAATAAGTGTAAGTAAGCAGGATTCTCTTGTTCCTATAGCTTTTTCAAACCCCACAGCAGGCAGAAACATACTTCTTTGTACTATAGTTAATGATGAAGGTGCAGTTGTTTATCGTTCACTTGGTGTAGTGCCGGGAAGATATGTAACAAATGTCAGATTCTCACAATATCTTAAGTTTGGTATGAATGAATTTACAATGTATGTATCTGCGTTCGAAACAACAAAAGAAGACGATGAAATTTTTTATAAAAGAGTAGGAACGCAGAAAGTAAAACTTAACGTTGCTTGCGGCGAAGATTACGGTTCATAATAATTCTGTAAACGCTCAAGTTGATTTTTATAATACCGAAGAGCCATCTGCTGGTTTCTTCGGTGTTTTTCCGATATCAGAAGCTTATTGATTGTTTTTTCAATTTCGCTGATACGGGCTTTTAAATATTCCTCTTCAGTCATCTCTTTCACCTCCAAATTATTTTGGCTGTCTGGTGATAAAATATGACTGTAAGTATTTTGAACTCAGAGGGCTTTAAAATGGATATTCAGAAAGATTTTAAAAAATATATTCTCTCGCTTGGTGTGAGTGATGTAGGCTTTGCAAAGCTTGAAGAGCCGATAAGCGGTATGGAATATGCGGTGAGCTTTATAGTGCGTCTGTCAGAAGCAGTTATTGATGAAATTGATACTGAGCCGACGCATACATATTTTCATCATTACAGAACTGTGAATGCATTTCTCGACAGAGCAATTCTGCAGGCAGGAATGTTTTTGCAGAATGAGGGATATAAATATATTCCTGTCGGTGCATCGCAAAGCATTAACAAGGATGGCTGGAATTATAAAGGCCTTATTTCTTCGCGTATGGTTGCCTGCCTTTCGGGTCTCGGTACAATAGGCAAAAGTAATATGTTTATTCATAAAGATTTCGGACCCGGAGTAAGACTTGGTACACTTCTTACAAATTGTCCCTTTGAAGAAGTGGGGGAAGCGATAAAAGAAAATCTCTGCGGCAGCTGCACAAGATGCGTTGATGCGTGCCCTGCAAAAGCTCTTACGGGTAAAGTTTATACTGAAGGTACAGAGAGAGAAGAAATTATTAACCCTGAAAAATGCAGTGAATATATGAAAAAAGCGTTCAAGCATATCGGCAGAGGTGCTGTTTGCGGAATATGCATGAAGGTTTGTCCTAAAAGAAAAATATAAAAATATCAAAAAGAACCGTGAGTTCGCTGAGTTCCCATAAGGAAGTTTTTGTTTCTCGAACAAAATTCCTTGTATTATTGCCAAAAGCCTCGCAAGGCGTCAGCCTTGCTGCATTTTTGGCTTCAATTCAAGCAATTTTGCATTTCTACGAAACTGCGAAGTACTTTAAAATGCGAAATTGTGAGTACAAGAAAAGGATAAAACACCGATAACGCTGTCGCGTATCGGTGTTTTTTAACGCATTATCGTGCCACAAGTTCACTTTTAAAAAAAATACTGCCTTATGGGAGCTCAGCGTTAACACGGTTCTTTTATTTTATAAGACGAACTTATTTCATATTTTCTTCATATGATTTGATCATCTTTTTAACCATCTGGCCGCCAACTGAACCTGCTTCACGTGATGTGAGGTGACCGTTATAACCCTGTTTCAAATCTACACCAACTTCTGATGCTGCTTCCATCTTGAAACGGTTGAGAGCTTCACGAGCTTCGGGTACCATACCTCTTGATGAGTTACTTCTTGACATGATTTTTCAACTCCTTTGCTTTGTTTTAGCGTTTGCAAAGTTATTGTTGTCAATTATAAGAATTTTATTATGTGCAAAATTTTCAAAAAATAAAACCACAGATAACCTGTAAACTAAAAAAGAAAAAACGGATTCATAGAATCCGTTTTTTCTTTTTTATCTGAATATCTCTTTAAGATATTTAACTGAATTTTCAGCATCGCGGTCAAGCTCTTCAATTGAAGCACCTTTAGACAAATCTCTCCAGATTGAAACGTCCTGACCTACTTTACCGCCCATACGAACAAAAGGCTCCATAATAACATAACCGTCATAGCCGATTTCTTTAAGTGCATCACCGATTGCTTTCCAATCCATTCTGCCGTTCGGGTTAGGACATCTTCTGTTTGCTTCACCTACATGGAAGTTGCCGAGAGTGCCCTTTGTAAGTCTGATTGCATCTACAATTGAATCTTCTTCGATGTTCATATGGAATGTGTCGAGCATTGATTTTACGTTGGGCTTATCAACTGTTTTAACGTAATCAACATCTTCGTAAGCCTCGTTAATCATATAACCCTCAAAGCGGTTAAGTGATTCCATACAAAGTGTAATGCCGTGATTTGCAGCCATATCAGCAAGTATACGCATATTTTTGATACTGCGTTCAGTGTCAGCTTTTTTGTCAAACCCTGATGCAAAGTCAACAGGCCAGTATGAATAAAGCGCACCGCCTATTCTGTCAATTCCTGCCAGTTCCATTTTTTTGAAAACATCACCGTAGAATTTAAAAGCATTTTCAACAAGTGCATTGTCAGCAGATGCCAGATTGTGTTCAGGTCTGGGACCATAACCGCCTGAAAGCAACATTCCGTGAGCCTCTGCTATATTTTTAAGTTCTTTGAAATACAATTCGTCTTTCTCGTGGAAATCACCGCAAGGTACTTCGAGAACATCAAAACCCAGTTTTGAACATTTTTTTATGTAGGGCACACAGTCTCCGCCCCATTCTTTTTCCCAATAAGCGTAGTAAATACCGAATTTCATAATCAAGCCTCCCAATCTGTATGGAAATAATATAACATTTTAAGAATAATTAGTCAATAAAATAATACTGATGACAGAAAATAAATTATAATTTAACGCTGACATTCCCAAACGTGTCATTCTCGAGCGAAGCGAAGAATCTCGTTTGGGAATGGTTTATAT
>JAZQWT010000091.1:0-3090 GCA_045632485.1 Acutalibacteraceae bacterium | reverse complement strand
CGTGTTACCCTTATGAGTAGGTGTATAGTCCGCAAATTGCTCGGCGAAATTGCCCCTTAAATCGTGGTTACCCCTTGAGAAGATAACAGGTTTTTCACCTTTTGTTAAATGAGAGCATATTTCATATATGTTCATAAAATTCTTCGGGTTACTGCTGTCCTCGATAACATCACCGTTTAAAATCAGAAAATCAATATCTCCAAAGGCTTCTGCAGCCTTTATCGGCTCTTCAATATTGTTGTGAGCATCAGCGATATGATATGCTCTGATGTTGCTTTCGGGGATGGGGCAGAATTTATATGTTTTTTCAAGCACCTTTTTTGTTTTTGAAAAATATGCTTTTCTTATGATAATGGGTCGGATGCAAACAGTATATTCTTTGGCTTTATCAAGCTCATCCGCCGGTACCTCAACCCTGTGTATTTTATTCCTTGAGCACATAATTCCGTTTGATTCGTCATAATAAAATTTATCGCCAACCTTAACAAAGAAAAAACAGGATTCTTCGCAGGGCATCATAATCTGATAGTATTTGTCAACCGCAAAAACCGCAGGGGTATGTTCAAAATATTTTTTCATATAAAAATCTCCTTGCAACAAAATTTTATTATTTAAGATGATTTTACCACATCTTATAAGAAATTACAATCGGGTGTAATTTTCGTCAAAAATCAATGCGAATCGTTTTGTATCATCATTGCAAAATCAACGTATAAAAAAATCCCAGGTCCGAAGACCCGGGATTTTTCGTACAGTACATCTCATTACCTGTATAGGCTTTTCACACCAAATCAGTCTCTGTTTCCGGCTAAATAGTCATAATTAGCACGTTCAACCGCATTAAAACGGCTTTCTGCAGTACTCATACTGGAAGTGTCATAACAATACCAGCTAAACTGTTCGAAATAATCGAGCCATTCCTGACTTTGGAACTTATAATGGTTTCGTGCCAAAATGGTGTTAATTGCAAGTTGAATTTCATCGTTCGACCAATAGCTTATATTATACCAATCCTCGATATAGTACATGGCATATTCATAATATTTTTCGTCATAAGAATAGTTGGGGATATAATTTTGGTTCTTCAATACATTTCTTGCATTTGCAAGAGCGTTATAGTTTGCCGCTTCGATTTTGTTAAAGCGGCTTTCCACCTCGCCCATGTCTGTTGTATCATAGGAGTACCAAATAAACTGGCTGAAATAATCGAGCCATTCCTGACTTTGGAACTTATAATGGTTTCGTGCCAAAATAAGGTTTATTGAGGTTTGAATTTCTTTTATAGACCAATCGTAAATTTCGTCCGAAAGATATTCGGTAGCAAGGTCATAGTTCTTGTCTTCCATGCTTTGCGATGCGTTTTTCCCCTCTACAACACGGACAATACACGTGTCATACCGATTGTCGAATAAAACGGTTACGGTTGTCGTGCCCGCGGAAACTCCGGTAACTACACCGTTCTCTACCTTTGCGATTGACGTATCGGAGGACGACCATTTTACCTCGTCAGCATCGCCTGATTCGTCAATTCCGGTGGCAAGAAGTTGGCTTGTATCACCAACGTTAACGGTAATCTCTTTGTTCACAAAAACAACATCTTCATCAGCCACGGAAGAAGCAGGATTTTCATCATTAAGTGATGTCTTGTTTTTAATAAAGTCAATGGCATTACACGAAGTAAAACAGCAGCAAACAGCAATAATAAATGCTAAAACTCCGGCTAAATGACTGATTTTTACAAATTTATTACCCATAAAAATACCACCCTTTTCATCACATATCCCTGTAAGTTAATTTTAACATACTTATGAATTTTGTCAGCTTACCCTGCCTATCATACCGAGAGGTATTTCTTCAAACCCGGGAGCAGCTTTTCTTATTTCATCAATGTCTTTGATATTATAATCTCCGTTAGCAGGATCAGCAAAGATTTCATCACATTTGCCTACATTGTATATTGCATTTTCGCTTATATCACTGAAATTCCATACAGAGCTGTAAATTTCACCATAGCCCATATTTTTATTGATAATAATATTATTTTTGAAGACGCTTGCAGGGTTGGGAATATAATCAGGCGAGTCTGATTTTGAGATATCGTCTGTACAGCTTTGGTATTCAGGAAATGCGTTTTGCCAGGTTTCACTCTGCCAGGGTGAACTATACAGTGCTTCCCACATATCACCACTATCAGTGTAAGCGTGAGTAAACCAACCATTTTCAAGCGCACCTTCTCTTGCTCTGTCATCAAATCTCAGAGCATTGTTGCCGGGATTAACAATAATATTATTAGTTATAACATTGTCTCTGCCACCACCAACGTGAATTGAGTTGCTGGGAATGTTGATAAGAAGATTGCCGTAAATTTTCTGTCCCGAAACTGCATCGTCAAGATAAATTCCGTCAGGACCGTGATTCTCCGAACCTACATTATAGATACAGTTATATCTTACAACATTACCGTACCACACCCAACTTCTTCCCGAATAAATTGCACCTGCGTCATCTGAAAGAAGGCATACATCGTGGATAAGATTATATTCAATAATATGGTTATTACCTTTGTAAGTAATTGCTTCGTGAGGAGAGTTTGCCATTTCGTTGTGAGAACAGATATTACCTACACCTTCAAGAGTAACGGCAGGCTGATAAGTCTGATAAATTTCTGACCAGTCGTGGATGTAATTGTTGTCAGCCTTGCTGTTGCTGGGAGTAAGCGTTTCTGTATCACCACCGGAAATAATAATTCCACCCTTTCCGGTACGGGTGATTTCGTTGTTATATGCAAGATTGTTGCTTCCGTTCATAACAAGAGCATTGCCGGCAACATTTTTAATAAGACAATTCTGAACAGTATTGTTGTTGCCTGTTATAACGACACCGTCACTTCGTGTTCCTTTTACGGTTAAGCCGTCAAAGGTGATATAATCCGCCTCGGAATTTATTACGGGATTAAGCGAGAGCGAAAGAATAATTTCTGCATTATCCGTGTTTTCAGGTTCCCACATACAAAGAAGTCCTTTTTCTCTGTCGAGATACCATTCTCCCTCTGCTGTGAGTTCCTCAAGAACATTGAAGAAATAGTACGGT
>JAZQWT010000090.1:0-3376 GCA_045632485.1 Acutalibacteraceae bacterium | reverse complement strand
GGGACTTTGGCTTTTGCAACCTGTTTAACAGGACTGTTATCATTAAAATTATACTTGTTTAAAATTATATTAACAACATTTGCAACATACATAATCGGAAATGCAGGTAAATGAAAATTACGCTTAAGAACATGCTTAAACTGTTTCCAAGCTGTACTGTATCCGCAATCAGCAACAATAGCTTTTACCTGTTCAGGTAAATCACTTTCTCCTGAAGCATTCATAACAGTTGCAGAGCCCATTGAAATACCATGAAGCATTACTGATGAGTCTTGTCCAAATTTATTAATAGCATAATTTATCCATGCTATGCAGTCACGTCTGTCATGCCATGCAAAACCGATATAAGTACCTTCACTTTCGCCGTGTGATCTGTCATCAGGAACAAGAACATTAAAACCCATTTCATGATACATTCTCACATATGTACAATACTCATTTATACCACAATTTTTATAACCATGTATTGCGACAACTGTTTTCTTTGATGGTTGAGGTGCATAAACAAGAATGCCTTTAAGTTTAAGGCCATCAAATGATGTTATTTCAAGTTTTTCATATCCTTTTGTAAAAAGCCAGTCTTTCTCAGCTTTTACAAAGTCATAGAATGGCAGCATATGACCGGTACAATTTTCCATAGTCATAGGATTCGGTCTTTTTTTGGGTCTTTTCAATGCAAAGCAAAACATGCCTATACCTGCTCCGACAGATACAGCACAGAACAGACCAAATAAAACAGCTAAAACAATTAATAATTTTTCCATATATTCACCCCATTTGTTTTGTATTTTAAGTTTACATCAAATATAAAATAAAATCAACATCTGTCCTTGAAATATTTTATAAGTTGTTGTATACTTCATTAGAAGAAAACATTTGTAGGTGATAAAATGACAGAAATAATAGGACAGATAATAGGATTTATAGCAATGGGTATCATTGTTATATCCTACCAACAAAAAACACACAAAAATATACTTGTATTTCAGATGGTATCGGGTTTACTGTTCACAATACATTACATAATGTTAGGTGCTTATACAGGTGCAGTAATGAATCTTCTTGGTGCATTCAGGTCACTTGTCTATGCTAACAGAGATAAAAAGTGGGCAAAATCCGTGTTATGGCCTACTTTATTTTCAATCGGTTTTCTGTTTTCAGGAATTCTTACCTGGGATAATGTTTATTCCCTTTTCCCGTTAATAGCTATGCTGATGTCTTCAGTTGTATTGTGGATCGAACAACCAAAAATCAACCGAATATTCTCCCTTCCCACATCAACCTGCTGGTTAATTTATAATATCAAAACAGTTTCAATACCAGGAATAGTAACAGAAATATTTGTTCTCACGTCAATTATAGTTGGCATTATCCGACTTGATATAAAGAGAAAAAACAAGTAACAGTAAGCAAAAAGGCTCAACCGTAAAGGTTGAGCTTTTTTATAGCAACTGAAAATTATAAAAAAAATCAAGGGTAGCCGGTGCACCAACTACCCTTTTCAACCTTATGATTGGACGAGGTCATGAGGTTTAATTTTTATGTTGATTAGAATGTAATAGTAGCGAATGTACCACCATTATTGTGATCAACAATAGTCCATGTCTTTGAAAGACCAATCTTATCTGTGATACTGTTTTCACAAAGTGAAATTCTGAACACACCATAGAAGTCAGCAACACCTGATACTGTGATTTCATCAGCATTATCAAGGATTGCTACAGACTGTGCAAGAACATTAGCAGGAATATCATTAATAGTTGTCACTGTGAAGTCTGAGTAAGGAAGTGTCATTGTGCAGTATACATATACGCCAAGACCGCCCTGGAGACCTACGTCGATAAGCTGAATACCGAATGCGCAAAGACCAACATTAAGACCGATGAGAGCTTCCGCAGTACCCATAGCATTGAATACTTTGGGAGCTGTTTCAGTTCTTTCGAAGATAAATCTGCCGTTATTGTCGATGATTTCATAGCCTACGCAGTTTTCAGTTGTGATGATAAGTTCTGCATAACCATAAACATTGAACACAAGGCTTGCTTCCATCTTAATTGTGATAGAGGGAGCATTAGGAATAGCAATGTGAGCTGTGAAAACAGGGAAGCTTGCTGTACCCTGTTCGAGTTTAAGGTTTTCAAAGTTCATCTTGATCTGATCAACAACTTCAAGGCTTGAAATATCTTCATCGATATTTGATACAAGAGAAGCTGCATATGAACCGCTAACTTTTGTTGTATCAACGCAATCATAGTTGAGTTTCAAGTAACCTTCCTGAACATAAGCTTTACCATTCTTGAAAGAACCGTCAAACTTTGTAAGGAGTTCAAGATTTGAAATTGAATATGATTTTGCAAGGTTGATGCCGTTACCTACGTCACCAGAAATGCCGATATCGAAGCCGCCTTCTGTGAAAGCATAGTCAACATCTGCACCGCCTACTGAGAAGCTACCTTCTGAAAGTGTATCAACGAGGAGATCTTTGATTGCGCCCTTAAGTTTTTCTTTGTCAGAAAGAACATCCTTAACTTCGTCAATTGTTTCTTTGATACCTTCGTTGTTAGCTACACCAGCCTGAATAACTTCGCCTTCACCTGAAACAACCTGAGCTGCTGCCATGTTGGGTGAGAAAGAAGCTGCATATTCAAGAGAATCGATAGCGTCTTCAATTTTACCTTCTTTTGTTTCTACAACTACACCATTAGCTGTTTCTTTAACAGAAACTACTTCATAGATGCCGCCTGCAAGATTTCCACTTGTCTGAGGAACAGTAAATACATCACCTACTGCAAGGTCTGTACCTGCGGGTGCAACAACAATGTTACCATTTACTGAACAATCAGCAATTTCTGTAACACCATTTGCATAAGCAATTCTAGCTGCTTCGTCTTCTACGTCTTTGTTATCAGCAAGGTCTTTTAAAATACCAAGGATACCGTAGTAAGCATCAGCTGCGTCTTTTGCATCACCAGCAAGCTGTTCTTTAGCTTCGAGGAAGCCTTTTTCGATAGCTGCTTTTGTGAGTTCGGCGTAGTCAACACCTAATTTTGTTGCTGCTGCTTCGAGAGTGTCAAAAATGAATTCAGCGTCTGCTGTTTCTTCAAGGTCATTCATATCATCGTTATCGATGATGCCCCATTCGAGACAAGCGTCTGCTGATGTTTCACCTTCAGCAACTTCTAAACCAAGAGTAGCACACATTTCGTCAAGCCACGCACCCTTTGTCATGCCTGCGTCGTTACCTAAACCGATACCGAATGCGCTGAGGATGAGCATAACAATAGAGAGAATCCATGAAATGATTTTGTTCATAACTCTTTTCCTCCTAAGTTTCCGCTTGTGCGGAAAAGTAGATTTTTTGATTGACAAAATGATG
>JAZQWT010000089.1:0-4509 GCA_045632485.1 Acutalibacteraceae bacterium | reverse complement strand
TTTATGTACTTTGCAAGCATTGCCATAGGTGATAAGTTGTGTGAAACATAAGGCACGAGAGCAGGAAATGCAGACTTAATATATTGCACAAATGCAGGACAACATGAGCTTGTTAAGAATTCTTTTTCACTAAGTTCTTTTGCCTCCTGCATTGCGACCATATCAGCACCAAGAGCTGCTTCAACAACAGTATAAAAACCAAGTTTTTTCAGTCCTGTAATTACCTGACCTAATTTTGCATAAGTAAACTGACTTGAAACTGACGGGGCAACAATAGCATAAACTTTATACTTTTCATTGTTCTGACTCTTTTTGATGATATCAATAACATTGAGAATGTATGATTTATCACTTATTGCGCCGAAAGGACACTGATATACACACGCACCACATTGAATACACTTGTTATTATCAATTGCAGCGGCATTATCGTCATTAATCGAAATTGCTTTAACTTTACATGCATTTTGACAAGGACGCTTACGGTTTACAATCGCAGCAAAAGGACAAACCTTTGCACACTGACCACACTCAACACACTTTGATTTATCAATATGTGCCACATGATTATGGTCAAATGAAATTGCGCCACGCTTACAAACATCTTCGCATCTGTGAGCAAGGCAACCACGACAAGAATCTGTTACTTCATATCCTGCTGCAGGGCATTCGTCACAAGCGATATCGATAACTTCAATCACATTAGGATTTTCTTTATCTCCACCCATTGCAAGCTTAACACGTTCACCTAGAATTGCTCGTTCTTTATAAACACAACAACGCATAGTTGATTGTTTCCCGGGTACGATTTTCTGTGGAATGTCGATAAGATTCTGAAGAAGTGTATCATTCCAAGCTTCGTGTGCCACTTGACGCAAAACTTTATATTTAAGATACTTTACTTTTGTATCAAATTTTCTCATACTGTCATCTCGTTAGAAATAACTTACTTTAATCCTTTTGCCCATTTTTTTGAGAGACTTTGAAAGTTCCTCAACAAGATTCATTTTGATATTGAAATTTATAGGCAAGTCGGGATTCTGATGAGCAGGGTTAATTGCTCTGCCTACATAAAAATTTATATCAGTAGCTTCTTCAAACAACAGACGGCAGATAAGTGAGGCACCGTCCTTTTTGAAGCTCCAATGCTCATAATGCTTGTTTTCGCCAAGGTAGTCCTCAGCGTACTCAACGACTTTATTGACAGTGATAACACCTTCTGTGACCAGGTCAACACCTTCTAATTCTGCAATAGGAGGAACATCGCTCTGCTCAAAATTAAGCGATGCTTTGAGCGGTTTTCGTAAAAACTTAGCAGCAATTGAAGATGTTGTCCCGCCACAAATGATATGCTTTCCTTCTTTTGAGAAGAAAAGTGACATCATTCTATCAGCATCATCACGATTTGACGGAGGTCCGAAGAGCATATTCATCGGAACTCGTTTTCTGATACGAACTACACAAGCAGTTGCATCGTCACCAGGCTTATGACCATATAGCTTATCACACTCATCAACAAGCATTGTCGAAAGAGTTTTAGCAGTATAACCTGCCGGTGCAAGAGTTTCAATAAACTCAGTAATATCTTCTCTTTTCCAACCGAAATTATATGACATACCAATTCCGGCATGAGGACATCCGTCACTCATTGCAACGAAAATATCATTTTCTTTTAACTTTATAACAGATTTGAATATTTTTTTGCCACCGATATTCATTTCCGTTTTTGGATAATCCCAATTCTTTTCATCACGGATAATAATTGCGTGAGGATTATCATACTGAATGAGTTCTGCAGTCTGATTGTTTTTGAGATGAATAGTTGTAAAAGTTGAATAAGCAACACCTCTTACTGAACAAACAGGCAAAGTTGCTGCAATAGTTTCAACACACTCTTCAAGAGACAATCCTTCTGCAAGCATTGTTGATATTATTTTTGATGTAAGAGTAGAAAGAATACTTGCTTTTACACCACTGCCAAGTCCGTCTGATAATACAATAACTGTTGAATCGTCACTTGGTTCAACCACATCAACATGGTCTCCACAGAGTTCCTCACCGTGATGATTTATACTTTTGTATCCGATATCAGCACATAAATCATTCATTGGTAATTGACTCCTTCAATTTTGCAAGAGCAATTTTTGTTTCTGCAGCAGTTTCACCTAAAAGAGAAGCAATTTCCTGAACAATTCGCATCTGCTTTTCAACAACCTTGTCTGCAACTTCGATAGTCTGACGACCGATATCTTCTTTCTTTTCACGTTCTTTTTCTTCATCAGTAATATCACGCATAATACTGATTAAAAGGCGTGAATCCTTATCATGAACAACAGTTTGTTCTACATAACGCTTATATTCAGCAAGATAAACTCTTTCATCACGAATTTCTCTGCCTGTTGAGATTACCTGCATAAACACACTTGGGTCAAGAATTCGTATAACCTGGTCACCAAGGATGTCAGAAGCTGAACGGATGTTCATAATTTTTCTTGCTGCATCATTAATCTGTTGAACTTCAAGTTGCTCATTAAGAACAATAAGTCCGTTTGGTGAATTGTTAACAATAGTGTCTGAAAAACTTTCTGCTTTATCTTTAAGAAATGGTAGACACATTGAAATTTCAGCTTTACCCTGAATAATTGCAATAGCCTTTTCACGACAAGTGTTATACCCACAAGAACCACAGTTAAGCTCCTGAGAAGGTTTGAATTTACCCATTTGACGAAGAATATTGCTTATTTCGATTTCAGATGGTTTAGTATTTCTCTGCTCAATATAAGTAAAGGTCTTTTTGAGTTCAACCTTTTTAGGTTGTGCAACATCAAAGTCTTTTTCACCTGCATAATTTGCAACTTCAATATAATCTTTGATACTTGAGGTATGGTGATATTTTTCAATAACAGGGCCAGCAACACAACTACCTACACAAGCAGACATTTCTATAAAGCACTTATGTATTTTACCTTTTTCAAGGTCCTTTAAGACCTGAATACAGTTTTCGACACCATCAATAGCAACATAGGTATAACCCTTAACATTACTCATTGTTTTAAGTATACCACCGGTTGTTGGAAAGAAACGTGCACGACTGTAATCGTTGTTGTCCTGAATGTTTTCAATTTCAATATTATCTTCTTTAAGCCACTCAGAAAGCTCTTCAAAGGTTAAAACAGCATCGACAATGCCGTCATAATACTGGGCTTCATCCTTTTTAGCAACACAAGGGCCTACAAAGACAGTTTTAGCATTTGGAATTCTCTTTTTAATATCCTGACAGTGAGCCTGCATTGGTGACATAATATCTGCAAGATATTCCAATGCTGATGGATAATGCTTCTGAATAAGTAGGTTAATTGAATGACAACAAGAGGAAATAATTACATCTCTGTCTTCTTCCTCTAACATTCTCTCGTATTCGTTTTTTACGATTGTTGCACCTATTGCAGTTTCTTCAACATCATAAAATCCGAGCTTTTTAAGTGCTGTACGCATTGAATCAATGCCTGCACCATCGTAGTTAGCAATAAATGAAGGTGCAATACTTACAACAACAGGGTCACCACTCTGAAGGAATACTTTTACCTTTTCTACTTCGTTAACAATTTCTTTTGCATCCTGTGGACACACAACAAAGCACTGACCACATAAAATACATTCGTTACCGATAATATGCGCCTGATTTCCTGAAAAACGGATTGCTTTTACAGGACAGTGACGAATACATTTATAGCAGTTTTTACAGTTTGATTTTTTAAGTGTCAAACAATTAGCCATTTACTGCTACTCCCTTTCATCTAAAATTTACTAAGGACATTTTCCTGAAAAAATTCCTTAAAGTTTTCTTTTGTTATGCCTGTATGAACATCATCATCTACCTGAATAGTAACACCTACACGATTACACTTGCCGATACAAAAACTACCGGCAAGTGTGATTTCGTCTTCTAAATGATTTTGTTCAACGGCTTTTTGAAGAAGTTCTACTATTTCAGGAGAACCTTTCAAGTGGCATGAACTGCCAACACAAACCTGAATAATCATAATTTATTTTACCTTTGCAACTACTTCTTTAGCGAAGAATTCATCTACTGTGTCAGGAGTTACTGAAAAGAAGTTATCATCTACAGTAACGCAAACACCCTGCTGACATTTACCCATGCAGAATGTGCCACCAAGTTCAACCTTGTCACCGAGTTTGTTTTCGTTGATAAGGTACTGAAGCTGTTCTACTACCTGACGTGAACCTTTGATATGACATGAACTACCAATACATACTGTAATTTTCATCTTTATTATCTCCTTATTCGTAATCTACAACATCTACCCAAGAAAGAAGGAATTCTCTTTCTTTTTCGTTACCTTTAACTGACTGTGAAGCAGCAACAATAGGCATCCACTTCTGAACATACTGTTTTGCTGTGTTGCTCTTTGTACAGAACATATCAAGATATGTTTTAGCACCGTCAATATCACCGTTAAGCCAGAAGAGGAGATATGTTCTTGCAGC
>JAZQWT010000088.1:0-13695 GCA_045632485.1 Acutalibacteraceae bacterium | reverse complement strand
GATGCGGCAATGCCTGAGTTGGTAAGACTTGCGTTATATCTTGATTCTGTAAAAGGAACAGATATTATGGAAGATGTCAGAAATAAAAAAATTGTGGTTGACCCTGAATATGCGGTGGCAAATTTCTGGATTTGTTATGATATTACGGAAGTTGATTATTTGTATACAGGCAACGATATGAAGGCGCTTCTTACCAATGCTCTCATAGAGAAAAAAGTTGAATTGGAAGAAACAGAGGACGAAGAAATTTTTGCTTTTACTTTTAACAAGAGAAAGGCAGAAATTGCAATGAAAGCCTCTCGCTTAATCAAATAATTCAGAGAAAAAATCAGGAGAAATTTTATGAAAAAACTTATATGGATTTCAGTGCCGATACTTTTAGTTTTTCTTGTTGTATATTTAAGCTTTGATTATTTATCTTATTTCTCAAATCCCATACTCAAAGAGTTGCCGGTTTACAGAAGCAAGGAAATTCATTCCCAGGGATTCTGGCAGGATTACACAGATTACGGAAAATATTTTTATAAAAAAGTTTCCGAAGAAGATTTACAGTCAGCTGAATCTTTCAGAAAAGTATCAGAAGAAGATGTGAATGAAATTCTGAAATATATTGACGGATATGAATCCTATGTCAATAACTTTGGTTCAGACGGTATAGAGAGCATAAAAGAAGTTTATGATTTTGATAAATCAGTCATTGATAAAGACGATTATTATTATGTTTCAGAGGGCAATAGTTACACCTTCTTCCATATGTATTATTTTGATATGGAATCGCAGATTCTTTATTATTTTTATAACAGCATATAAATCACAATGCACAACTGAAAATTGTCTGCGGGTAACAGCCGACAAACTTTTATAAACTGACATCAGTGACAGCAAAAAACCTCCCCTTGAAAATGCAAGGGGAGGTGGCAAAATCTTTGATTTTGACGGTGGGGATTTTTAGTTTAAATTATTTCGGATAAAATTGTGTTGGAAAGGAGAAAACCTTGTTTTGTAAATGATAAATTTTCTCCGTCATATTTCATCAGATTCATCTTAATAAATCTTTCTGAATTTATTAAAATATTTTCAAACTTTTCTTCGCAGAAATTTTCTGCGATTTCTGTTTTTGAAATGCCTTCTGTGAGTCTTAATTTAAGCATTACAAATTCGCTGAAGCTTCCGCCTTCTCCGTCAGGGATATAGGTGGTGGGATTTTTCAGATATTCCTCAAAGTTTCTTGAGTGATAAAACCTTTTGCCGTCGAGATAAGAATGAGAAGCCGGACCCAGACCTAAATATTCTTCGGAATTCCAATATTTTAAATTATGTCTGCTTTCATGATTTTCCTTTGAAAAATTTGAAATTTCATATTGATGAAAATTATTTTTTTCAAGATAGTCACACACAAATTCATACATATCGCACACTGTGTCTTCATCAGGGAGAGGCAGTGTGTCTTTTTTTCTGTAAAAAAGAGTATTTTCCTCAATTTTAAGAATGTATGCACTGATGTGTTTTGCTCCTGAATTCACAACAAAGGAAAGCGTTTTTTCAAGACTTTCGGGAGTCTGCTCAGGCACACCCAACATAACGTCAAGTGAAATGTTTTCTATGCTGTATTCCTTACAGAAAGAAATTGCTTCTTTTATTTTTGTAAGGTCAGAATTTCTTCCGAGAATTTTTCTCTCATTTTCATTTGCGGACTGAAGTCCCATAGAAATTCTGTTCACACCGCAGGAAGAAAGAGTTTTTATAAGCTCTTCATCGCAGCTTGAAGGATTAACTTCAACTGTGATTTCACCATCTGAAAAGTTAAACTGTTTTTTTGCAAGCACAATTAATTCAGCAAGTCTTTCTCTGCCGAAAACAGAAGGTGTACCGCCGCCGAGATAAATTGTGTCAGCTGTTATATTTTCGTGAAACATAATTTCTTTTTTTAACGCATTCAGATATTCATCTTTCTTTTCATCATTACCGCGCATTGAATAAAAATCACAGTAGGGACATTTTGTTTGACAGAAAGGAATGTGAATATAGATGCCTTTTCGGCTTGTGTTCATAGTATCACTCATTGTTTTATATTTCAGAAAAAGGTCGGCTTGTGCCGACCTTTTAATTTGTTTAATATTTGATAAGATATCTGTCAGTTTCCCACTGTGAAACCATTGTGCTGTATGCGTGCCATTCTGCTTTTTTACCTTCAATGTATTTTTCAAAAACGTGTTCGCCTACAGTTTCTTTTATGAAGGGGTCTTTAATGCTTTCTGTGATTGCCTCTTCAAGAGATTTGGGAAGCATTTCAATATTGTTTGCCTTTAATTCTTCCTCTGTCATATCATAGAGGTTTGCATATGTCGGTTCAACAGGAGTAAGACCTCTCTTGATGCCGTCAAGACCTGCTGCAAGGCAGAGTGCCATTTCAAGATAAGGGTTGCATGAGGGGTCGGGGCTGCGGAGCTCTACTCGTGTTGCCTTTCCGCGTGCTGAGGGAATACGGAGAAGGCTGCTTCTGTTGCTTACACTCCATGAAATGTAAACGGGAGCTTCATAACCGGGAACAAGACGTTTGTATGAGTTTACAAGGGGATTTGCAAAAGATGTGATACCCTTGATATGTTCCATAACGCCTGCGATGAAAGAATATGCATCTTTGCTTAAACCTAATTCATCATCCGGGTCATAGAAAGCATTTTTGCCGTCTTTGAAAAGTGACATATTTGTATGCATACCGCTTCCGCAGATGCCGTAAACAGGTTTGGGCATAAATGTTGCATGGAGACCGTGGTGCTCAGCAATTGTTTTAACAACGTATTTGAAAGTAACAACGTCATCTGCTACGTGAAGAACCTCGCCGAAACGGAACCCGATTTCGTGCTGTCCGTCAGCACATTCGTGATGAGATGCTTCAATTTCAAAGCCGATTTTTTCAAGTGCGATACAGATATCACGTCTGCAGTTTTCACCAAGGTCGATGGGACCTAAATCGAAATAACCTGCTTTGTCTGCAGTTTCGGTTGTGGGATTTCCGTTTTCATCACGTTTGAAAAGGAAAAATTCACATTCGGGACCAACGTTGAAGCTGTATCCCATATCTTCAGCTTCTTTGATTACTTTTTTGAGAATATTTCTGGGGTCGCCCATAAAGGGAGTACCGTCTGTTGAATAAACGTCGCACATCATTCGTGCAGTTTCTTTTCTCCAGGGGAAAATTGCAAATGAATCCAGGTCAGGTTTAAGGTACATATCTGATTCTTCAATTCTTACAAAGCCTTCGATTGAAGAACCGTCGAACATACATTCGCCATCGAGAGCTTTTTCCAATTGTTTTACGGTAATAGCAACGTTCTTCGGAGTGCCGAAAACGTCAGTAAATTGAAGTCTGACAAACTCAACTTCTTTTTCTTTAGCTATGCGGAGGATATCTTCTTTTGTGTATCCCATAAATCAAGCTCTCCTTTCACCTTGAGCACAAGTTTGTTCACGGTAAACATTATACCATAAGGCAGAATTTTGTCAATTAACAAAAATACACTTAATAACGACGATATTATAACAATATTAGTCACTATTACATATAATTCCTAAATTTTACGGAAATTTTGTTATATAAACACTTTAAAAATTAATCAATATATGATATAATACTCTGATGAATACCCTAATTTTAAAATAACTTTTTTATACGGAGAAAAATACGATATGAGAAAGCTTTCTATATGGTGTGTTTTAGGGTTGTGTTGTATGTTTTTAATGTGTTCGTGCAGCAGAACCGAAGATCCTGCGCTATCGGAAAAGTCCTTTAAAACATTAAGAGATGCAAACGGAAACAGCTATTGTGTACAAGTCGATCAGGAGGGTTTCCCGGCAATTGACAGCAGTGGCAGTCTGGTAGTATCACACGATAAAAAGGATGAAACTGAAAAAATTTCTTTTCCGGGAATTATCTGGTCGGAAAATGAAATCTATACCCGCTTTTTCAGGCTGGAAATTCCTGAAAAGTGGGAAAATAAATGCAGTGAGGTTGTGAGAATTTTTTATGAGGAAAATTCTTTGACCGCCGAAATGACGATAAACGAAAGATTTTCTTTATCATCAATTGAATGTGTAAAGGAAATTGAAAATACGGCATCGGTTTTCGGAACACCGGAAAAAGAAGTGGTTGATTTCGATTTTGCGAGTGCCACAAAACTTTCATACGAAAACGGAATGCAGATATACGTTTTCAGCGTGGAAGGCAGAACGTTCTTTGTGAAAATTGTTGCAGACAACGGGATGTATGAAAAAATTAATTTCGAAGAAATAGTCAATACGATAAAATTCAGAAAAGGGGAATAATTATGTTATTTACACAGGAAGTCGGTATAGACCTTGGAACAGCGAATACGCTTGTTTTCGTTAAAGGTAAAGGTATAGTAATAAGAGAACCTTCAGTGGTTGCTGTTGATGAACGTTCAAATCCGCCTAAAGTAGTGGCAGTGGGAACAGAAGCAAAAGAAATGATCGGCAGAACTCCCGGTTCAATTGTTGCAGTACGTCCTCTTAAGGACGGTGTTATTGCAGACTTTGATATTACTTCCGATATGCTCAAGGAATTTATCCGCCGTGCAATCAGCGGTTCACCTTTCTCAAGAGCAAAGGTGAGAATCTGCATTCCTTCAGGTGTTACAAGTGTTGAAAGAAGAGCTGTGCATGATGCGGCAAGATCTGCAGGTGCAAAATACGTAAGCCTTATTGAAGAGCCTATGGCAGCAGCAATCGGTGCAGGATTACCTGTAAGAGAAGCAAAGGGAAGCCTTATTGTAGATATCGGCGGCGGTACTGCTGAAGTTGCAGTTATTTCCCTTGGCGATATAGTAACATCACGCTCAGCAAGATGTGGCGGTGATAAGCTTGACGAGGCAATTATTGCCCATATCAGAAAAAAATATAATGTACTTATCGGTGAAAGAACAGCAGAAGATATTAAAATAAATCTTGGTTCTGCCTATCCTTACGAAAACGAAGGTACAATGACAGTAAAAGGCAGAAGCCAGATTGATGGTCTTCCCAAACTTATAGAAATTTCAGCTGATGAAATCCGCGAAGCACTTGCAGACTCTGTGAGCCTTATTGTTGAGGCAATCCGCTCAACACTTGAAAAGACTCCTCCCGAACTTGCATCTGACATTATTGATAACGGTATTATGCTTACAGGTGGCGGAGCACTTCTCAGAGGTCTTGATAAACTTATCGCAATAGAAACAAAGATGCCGGTTCACATTGCAGAAAATCCCCTTGACTGTGTTGTTAACGGAACAGGTATCAGCCTCGAATCAAATACCCTTAAATAAAAATCCGAAAGGAAGGCTTCTCAATGGGAGAATTTTTCAGAAGTAAAAAATTTAAAATTCTTGCCTGTGTAGTGGCGGCTCTTCTGGTCGGAACTGTTTTTGCAGCACTTTCTCATAACGGAACATCTCCCGTGTCATCTGTTTTAAGTGCGGCCTTTTCTCCGATAGAAAGGTTCTCGTCTTTTGTGGCAAAAAATACAAATGATTTTACGGTAAAATTCCGTTCATCTGCTTCTTATCTGGAGAAGATAGAGAAACTGGAAAAAGAAGTCGAAGATTATCAGGTCAAGCTTGTAGAATTTGAGCAGATGAAGCAAAAGATTGCAGTTTATGAAGAATTCCTTGATGTAAAGGAAGAAAATCCGGACTATGAATTTGAATCAGCTGCAATTATAGCAAGAGATTCTGCAGATATGTACTATTCTTTCGTTATATCAAAGGGCTCAAATGCAGGTATTGAAGTTAATGACCCTGTTATTTACGGTAAACACCTTGTTGGTGTTATTTCAAGTGTCAAACTGAATACTGCGGTTGTAAAAACAATTCTTGACCCTGAACTCAATGCAGGTGTATACGATGTACAGAGCCGTGAATATGGTTATGTTACTACCAATAACGATCTTTCGGCAAAAGGAAAATGTATGTTACCCGGTCTTAAAAGTTCAACTTCAATAACAGGTGGCTCGGTAATATGCACATCAGGTATCGGCGGTGTATATCCCAAAGACCTGATTATAGGAACAGTCGACGAAGTGCTCAATGATACTCAGACTGTTTCTGTTTATGCGGTTATTGAACCCGGAGTTGCAATTAATGACCTGCAGGATGTTTTTGTTATAAAAAGCTTCGACGGTCAGGGTATTACAACAACTGACTGATAAAATTATTTTTTATTTATTATAAAGGTGGTGAAGCATGATGATAAAAGAAAATTTTCCGATTTATATAAAACGTATTCTTCTTGCACTTATCGTTGTTCTTGCCGCTGTTTTACAGAATACGCCGGGAGCATTTGCTCAGATGTTTTCTTCAAATGCCATGCTTCTTATACCGGTGGTGGTTTCAATTGCGATGTTTGAAAGTGAAACCATAAGTTTATTTTTCGGCCTTTGTGCAGGGCTTTTGTGGGATATTGTAAGCGTAAGGGGATATTTTTTCCATTCTGTTATTATCTGCGTTGCAGCTTTCTTTATTTCTATGCTTATCCGCAGAAGAATAAGAAATACGCTTTTAAGTGCAATGATTCTTACTTTTGCAACAACTTTTATCCACAATACTTTATATTGGATTTTATTCGTTCTTATTCCCAATTCTCAGGGTGCGGCAGGAGTCTTTTTCCGTTTTTATCTGATATCCTGCGTTTATACAACATTGGTGGGAATTGTGATTTATCTTATAATAAGACCTATCGAAAGAGTTTTCAGAATAATTTAAATAATCAGATATTTTTTACAAGGAGGTGACCGCAGAATGCGAAAGTTAAATAACAGAGATTATGCAATAATAGGTGCTATTGCATTTGTTTTCTTTATTTTCATTGTACGTTTCGGATATTTTCAGATTGTTCACGCAGACGATTATAAAAATGCCGGAAAAAGTGTTTCGTCGCGTTCTGTAACGGTTAAATCTACCCGTGGTGAAATCCTCGACAGAAACGGATATCCTCTTGTAACAAACCGTCAGGGAAGTGCAGTTATTTTTGATGCTTCAAATAAATTTCCCACATATGAAGAGCAGGAACAGCGCAATAAAATTATTTTAAAACTTATAAAACTTTTTGAAAAAGCTGATGAGGAATGGATAGATAATCTTCCTATTGAGGTTGATAAAAACGGTAATGTGCTTTTTGAAAAGGACAGAGAAGATGATATCGCTGCAATGAAAAGCAGAGAAAGACTGAATCTTAACAGCTATGCAACTGCCGAACATTGTCTTGACGCACTTATCGAAAGATACAGTCTGCAGGGATATTCGAAAGCAGATGCCTGCAAAATAGCATCTGTTTGTTATGAAATGCTGCTCAAAGGCTTCAATGCTTCTAATCCTTATGTGTTTGCAGACGACGTGTCTGATAAGCTTGTTTCCATTATCAAGGAAAACAGTGCTTCAATGCCCGGCGTTGATATAGAAATTACAACTTACCGAGAATACACTGACGGTTCAATTGCTCCTCATATTATCGGTATGACAGGTGTTATCAGTGCAGAAGAATATGCAGAGAAAAAGGACACCTACGGAATGACTGATATTATCGGTAAAAACGGTATTGAACTTTCGATGGAAAGTTATCTCAAGGGAAAAAACGGTCTCAAAACTTACTATAGCGACGCGTCAGGTGAAACACGCGTAGAGTATACAATCAATCCCGAACAAGGAAAAAATATTATTCTTACAATCGATTATAATCTGCAGAAAGTTGCACAGGAGGCTGTGAAAAACTGTCTTGATACAGTTAAGGGTGACGGTACTCCGCCTGCAGGAAGTGCAGTTGTTGTAAATGTACACACAGGAGAAGTGTTGGCAGCTGCAACTTATCCCAGTTATAATGTTGAAACTTATAATAAAAATTATAAGAAGCTGGCAAAAAATACAGCAGCACCTCTGTGGAACAGAGCTTTTCTCAGCACATACACACCCGGTTCAACAATGAAACCTGCAATTTCAATAGCAGGTCTTGAAGAAGGTGTAATTACAAGCGAAGATGGTTCTTTCTGTAACAGTAAGTACACCTATAAAGATATTACTCTCGGATGTACAGGTGCTCACGGGTTTATGAATGTTGTGTCTGCGATTCACTATTCATGTAATATTTTCTATTATGAACTTGGTC
Organism: Acutalibacteraceae bacterium; assembly: GCA_045632485.1. Taxonomy (GTDB): domain Bacteria; phylum Bacillota; class Clostridia; order Oscillospirales; family Acutalibacteraceae; genus SIG575. The sequence continues at coordinate 5,544 of JAZQWT010000088.1, read as the reverse complement.
AGAAACTCGGTATTTCTACAATGAACGAATACAGAAAGACACTCGGATTCGGTCAGAAAACAGGTATTGAAATAGAAGAAGCAACAGGTACTCTTGACAGCCCTGCATATCGTCAGACATTAGGTCAGGAATGGTATCCCGGTTTCACACTGCAGTCAGCAATCGGTAACGCAGGTGACCAGACAACGCCAATTCAGCTTGCAAACTATTGTGCAACAATTGCAAACGGCGGAACAAGATATAAATGCACACTTATTAAATCTATCAAAACGTATGATTATTCAACAACAGTGTTGGAAAACAAACCTGAAGTTGCAGTTAAAACAGGTATTTCAGGCAGAACACTCAACCTTGTACGCGAAGGTATGCTCAGAGTAGGAACGGTTGGTTCATGTAAAGAGGCTTTCAGCCAGCTTCCTGTAAAAGCTGCTGCAAAAACAGGTACATCTCAGGTTGAAAAAGAAGTAAACGGAACAAAACGAATCTGCTATAACGGTTTCCTTATAACCTATGCACCCTATGAAGATCCTGAAATTGCAGTTTGTGTTGCTCTTGAAGGTGCAGGTTCAGGTGCTTCGGTTGCACCTGTGGCAAGAGATATTTTTGCTTATTACTTCAATGAAAATAAAGATGAAACTGAAAATGAAGTTCAGGATGATTGGTATGGCCAGATTCCTGAAACGGGAATACAGAATGATGATTTGATACAATAAGGAGAATCTTTCAAATGGGTATTTTTAAAAAATTCAGCCTCGGACTGAAAAAAACAAGAGAAAGCATGGCCGGTGCCATCGAAAATATGCTTCATAGCTACAAGGATATCGATGAAGAACTGTATGAAGATCTTGAAGAAATTCTTGTAATGGGTGACGTTGGTGTTGTAACTGCTTCAGAAATCGTTGAAAAACTCAGAGAGAGAGTTAAAGAAAAGAACATCGGCACTCCTGCACGAGTTAAAGAACAAATTAAAGAAATTGTTGCAGAAATGCTTAAAGGCGAAGAAGAAATGAGCCTTATCACAATGCCGTCAGTTATCCTTGTGATCGGTGTTAATGGTGTAGGTAAAACTACTACTATCGGTAAAATGGCTTCAATGTATAAAGCACAGGGCAAAAAGGTTATTCTCGGTGCTGCGGACACATTCAGAGCTGCGGCTATTGAACAGCTTGAGGTGTGGGCAGACAGAGCCGGTGTTGATATTGTAAAGCATAAAGAAGGTGCAGACCCGGCAGCTGTTGTTTACGACACAATTCAGGCAGGTATTGCAAGAAATGCAGATATTATCATCTGTGATACAGCAGGACGACTTCATAACAAGAAAAACCTTATGGATGAGCTTGCAAAAATTTACAGAGTTATTGATAAAGAACTTCCTTATTCTGACCGAGAAAGTCTCCTTGTTCTTGATGCAACTACAGGCCAGAATGCAGTTAATCAGGCGAGAGAATTCAAGAATGTTGCTGAAATTACAGGTATCGTTCTTACAAAGCTTGACGGTACGGCACGAGGCGGAGTTGTTCTTGCAATCAAGAATGACCTTAGAGTGCCTGTTAAATTTGTGGGCGTCGGAGAACAGATTGATGACCTTCAGCCCTTCAGTCCTATGGCTTTTGCAGAAGGACTTTTTGATGCTGAAGTAAGCCACGATGATGACGATGAAGAGGACGATGATTAATTAATGGATTTTTTAATTGCCACACATAATAAGAAAAAACAGGCAGAAATGCAGAGAGTTTTAGAGCCTCTGGGAATTAATGTGAAAACTGCCGCAGACCTTGGTATTGAACTTTCAGAGGTTGAAGAAAACGGTACAACCTTTTATGAAAACGCAAGAATAAAGGCACTTTCAGGCTGTAAAGAAAGCGGACTTCCCTGTATTGCAGATGATTCGGGCATATGTGTTGATCACCTCGGTGGCGGTCCCGGAATTTATTCTGCAAGATATTCAGGCGGAGATGACGAAGATAATAACGATAAACTCCTCAGTGAACTTGAGGGAGTGGAAAAAGAAAAAAGAACAGCACATTATGCCTGTAGTATCTCATGTTGTTTCCCTGACGGCAGAGAATTAAAAGCAGAAGGAAAATGTTACGGATATATCGGTTTTGAAAGACAGGGCACAGGCGGTTTCGGTTATGACCCGTTGTTTATTACGGAAAAGGGCTGTTTCGGTGAATTGTCACCTGAAGAAAAAGACGAAATAAGCCACAGAGGAATCGCTCTCAGGGAACTTAAAGAAAAATTAGAATCGGAGAATTTGAAATGACAAGTAAGGAAAGAGCAAATTTAAGAGGACAGGCGAACTCGCTTGAAGTTTTGTATCAGATAGGTAAAGGCGGAATTAATGATGCTTTTATTGAGCAAACTAAAGCTGCACTCAAAAAAAGAGAACTTATAAAACTTAAAGTGCTTCTTGAATCTTCACCTATCACACCACGTGAAGCAGCAGATGAAATTGCTGAAAAAACAGAATCAGAAGTTGTGCAGGTTATTGGCGGATGTATGATTTTCTATAAATATAATCCTGAACTTCATAAAGATGAAAAAAAGAAAAAACCTGCAGCCAAAAGACTTTCTGATATTAAAGGAAAAAGAAAATGAAAATAGGTCTTTTCGGCGGTACATTCAACCCTGTGCATACAGGTCACGTAAAGCTTGTTGAAAATTTCAAAGAAAAGCTTGGCCTTGACAAGGTTCTTGTAATACCCACTGCACAGCCTCCGCACAAAGAGGCAAAAGAACTTGTTTCTGCAGAAGACAGAATAAATATGTGCAAAATGGCATTCGGAAGTCTTGCAGAAGTAAGTGATATAGAAATTTCACGCGGCGGAAAAAGTTATACGGTGCTTACTCTTGAAGAACTGAAAAAGATTTATAAAGATGACGAACTTTATTTTCTTGTGGGGTCAGATATGCTCCTGAGTTTTAAAAGATGGTACAGGTGGGAAGATATTCTGTCTATGTGCACCTTATGCGCAACAGACAGAAATAATGAGGAAAGCTGCAAAGAGGCTGACCCTGATTTTTTTGAAAAAATCATTTTCTGTGACTTTGAAAAAACAGTTGTAAGTTCAAGTGAAGTCAGAGAAAAGCTTGAAAGAAAAGAAGATGTTACTCATCTTATTCCCGAAAAGGTTCTGAATTACATTAAAGAAAAAGGTTTATACAATGCTTGACACAGAGAGAAACGAAGAATTCAAAAAACTGATAAAAGAAAAGTTGAAAGAAAACCGTTATATTCATTCTTTGAATGTGGCTGATTCCGCAAAAGAACTTGCGCACAAATATGGTTGCGATGAAGATAAAGCGTATACTGCAGGACTTCTTCACGACGTAATGAAAAACGCAAGTGATTTTGAACAGTTGAGTGTAATTGCGAGGGCAGGGGATGAACTTACAGTCTGTGAAAAGGCAAACAAAAAACTGTGGCATGCAGTTGCGGGAACAGCTTTTCTGAAAACTGAATTGAATATAAAAGATGAAGATATACTGAATGCCGTAAGATATCACACAACGGCAAGAAAAAATATGTCAGTGCTTGAAAAGGTGATATATGTTGCTGATTTTATTTCTGCAGACCGTGATTATCCCGGAGTTGAAGAGGTAAGAGATGCAGCAGAAGAAAGCCTTGAAAAAGCAATGATGATAGGCCTTGAATTCTGTATCCACGAAATTGTGGAAAGGAAGCAGATTCTTCATCCTGACAGTGTAGATGCATATAATGAAATTGTCATTTCCGACATAGGAGGTTTAAATATATGAAATACGAAGAACTTATTAAAAATATTGTAAAAGCTCTTGATGAAAAAAAGGCGGAAGATATAAAGATTATTGAAACTGCAGAGCTTACAATTGTTGCAGATTCTTTTGTTGTGGCAAGCGGTACATCAAACACTCACGTTAAAGCGCTTGCAGGTGAGGTTGAAGATGCACTTTCAAAACTGGGTGTAGAGCCTGAACACATCGAAGGCAGAGCAACAGGCTGGATTCTTGTTGACTACGGTACAGTTGTTGTTCACATTTTTGACAAGCAGAGCCGTGAATATTATAATATTGAAAGACTCTGGCAGGATGCAAAAATCAAAACTGCAGAAGATATTCTTGGTTAATTAAGATTTAATTTAGGAGTTGAAATAAAATGAACTATGATTTTAAAGCCGCTGAAAAAAAGTGGCAGGACAAATGGGAAGAATCAGGTGTTTTTCATGCAGTAGACAATTCTGAAAAAGAAAAGTTCTACGCTCTCGTTGAATTCCCTTATCCCAGTGGTGCAGGTATGCACGTTGGTCACATCAAGGCTTATTCAGGTCTTGAAGTTGTATCACGTAAACGCAGAAAAGAAGGCTACAATGTACTTTTCCCCATCGGATTTGATGCTTACGGTCTTCCTACAGAAAACTATGCTATCAAAACAGGTATCCATCCCAGACAGGTTACTGACGATAATATTGCTAAATTCACTTCACAGCTTAAAAGAGTAGGTTTCTCTTTTGACTGGAACAGAGTTGTTGACACAACTGAAGAAGGCTACTACAAATGGACACAGTGGATTTTCCTTAAAATGTTTGAGAACGGTCTTGCTTTCAGAGACAAGACTCTCGTAAACTACTGTCCCTCCTGTAAAGTTGTTCTTTCAAACGAAGATTCACAGGGCGGTAAATGTGATATCTGCCACAATGATATCGTGCAGAAATCAAAGGACGTTTGGTACTTAAGAATTACTGAATATGCAGACAAACTTCTTGAAGGTCTTGACGGAGTTGATTATCTCCCCAACGTAAAACTTCAGCAGGAAAACTGGATCGGTAAATCAACAGGTGCATTTGTAAACTTCAAAGTTAAAGATACAGATGAAACATTAAGAATTTACACAACACGTCCCGATACTCTTTTCGGCGTTACTTTTATGGTAATGGCTCCCGAGCATCCTATGCTTGACCAGTATAAGGACAAGATTGAAAACTTCGCAGAGGTTGAAGCTTACAGAGCAGAATGTGCAAAGAAAACAGAATTTGAAAGAACACAGCTTGTAAAAGATAAAACAGGTGTACGTCTTGCAGGCTTTGCAGGTATCAACCCTGTAAACGGCAAAGAGATTCCCATTTTCATTTCAGACTATGTAATGATGGGTTACGGTACAGGTGCAATTATGGCTGTTCCTGCACACGACCAGAGAGACTATGATTTCGCAAAGAAATTCGGTATTGATATTATCGAAGTTATCAAAGGCGGAGATATTGAAAAAGAAGCTTACACAGGCGACGGCGAAATGGTGAACTCTGATTACCTTAACGGTTACACAGACAAAAAATCATCTATCGCACGTGTGCTTGAAGAGCTTGAAAAACAGGGTATCGGTGAAAAAGGTGTTCAGTATAAAATGAAAGACTGGGCATTCAACCGTCAGAGATACTGGGGTGAGCCTATTCCGATTGTGCATTGTCCCGATTGCGGAATGGTTGCAGTTCCTTATGAAGAACTTCCCCTTCTTCTTCCTAAAGTTGAAAACTTTGAACCCGGTTCAGACGGCGAAAGCCCCCTTGC
>JAZQWT010000087.1:0-4564 GCA_045632485.1 Acutalibacteraceae bacterium | reverse complement strand
CTGCGTGGTCTTAATTTTTTTAATTATTCTTCTGTTGCTACTTCTTCAGCAACTTCTGCTGCTTCTTCAACAGGAGCTTCAACTGCTTCTTCAGCAGCAACTTCTGCAGGAGCTTCCTCTACGGGAGCAACTTCTTCTTCGGGTAAAAGAGCACGGATTGAAAGTGCAATCTTTTTCTTATCCCAGTCGATTTCTGTAACCTTAGCTTCAACGCTTTCGCCGATTTTGAGTTCAGCGGCAGGGTTGTCGATTCTGCGGTTAGCAATCTGAGAAATATGGATAAGACCATCAATACCGGGGATAACCTGTGCAAAAGCACCAAATGTTGTCATACCAACAACTTTTACATCAACAACAGTTCCTTCGGGATAATCTCTCTTAAGGATTTCCCACGGATTGTCTTCAGCACGTTTGAAGCCAAGAGAAATTCTCTTCTTCTCTGCATCTGCTTCTTTAACGTAAACTTTGATTGTGTCGCCAACTTTTACAACATCTGAGGGATGTTTAATGCGTTTCCATGAAAGTTCAGAAATATGAACCATTCCTTCAACACCAGCTGCAAGTTCAACGAAAGCACCGTAATTTGTAAGAGTTTTAACAGTACCTGTGTATTCCTGACCTTCAGCCAACTGTGCCCAGAACTGTGAAACAATTTCTTTTCTTTCTTCACGAAGCACTGTGCGGATTGAGCCAACAGCACGTTTACGTTTGTCATCAACTTCGATAACTTTAAATTTAACTGAAGTTTTAAGCAAATCATCAAGTGCCTGTCCCTTGGGTACACCTGTAAGAGATGCGGGAACAAATACTTTTACGCCGTTTGTGAATACGCGAACACCGCCACGTACGATTTCAGATACAACACCCTCAAAAACAGTGTCTTCTGCTTCAGCAGCTTTAACAAACTCATTCCAGAGTCTGCCTGCATCTGCTCTCTTCTTAGAAAGCATTACAGTACCTTCTGCATCATTAGTTTTCATGATGATAAGTTCAAATTCATCACCAATCTTAACTTCTTTAGCAGCATCAGCAGTGGGGTCATTGCTGTATTCGCTCATAGGAACGAAACCAGCATGTTTTCTGCCGATATCTACCTGAATTTCTGTGGGAGTGATACCCATGACAACGCCGATAACTCTCTGGTTAGAGTTCATGTTTGCAAGTGAAACTTCAAGAGCTTCTGTGAAATCCATATCATCGGTTATTTCTCTTGCAGCCTCGACATTGGTCACCTCCTGTTCAGCACCGGTATCTACCTTTGCTTCAATTTCAATCGGTTCGTTAACAATTTCGGACATAATTATGTACCTCCTTTATTATTGAAGCAGGAGTCGAGGCCCCTGCAGTTATGCCGATTTTATCAAATTCAGACAAATCAATACTTTTGAGCTCATCAGCTGTCTCCACCAAAAAAGTGGGACAATTAACCTCGCAGGTACTTTTAAGCTTCTGGGTATTTGAACTATGCCGTCCTCCGACAATCAGCATAGCATCGCATTCAAGGGAAAGAGTAACCGCTTCACTTTGCCTTTTATGCGTTGCAGAACATATTGTATCAAATATTTTTGCATTTGTACATAGCAAATTAATATTTTTTTTACAAATTTTCCACTCTTTTGCAGAAAATGTTGTCTGAGCAACAATTATTATGCTTTTTTCGCATAATAAATTATTTTTTTTCAATAAACTTTCAAGTTCATCATTATTTTTAAATATAAAAGTTTCGCCTTTAGCATAACTCCTTATTCCCATAACCTCAGGGTGCTTCTCATCACCCGCAATGAGAACAGGAATATCTATTGATGAATTTTCAGAAACTATCTTATGAATTTTCTTTACAAAAGGACATGTTGCATCCACAAAATTGATTCCCGATTCTTTTATATCATTCAGAAGTGAATCCGGGATACCATGAGTTCTGATGATAATTGTACTGTCCTTTTCTGCCTCAGACGGATTTTCAATAATTCCTGCACCTTTAGCAGCCATATCATCAATAACCTGGCTGTTATGGATTATGGGACCTAAAGTCAGAACATGCACATTATCTTCAAGAAGTTTATACGCAAGTTCAACTGCTCTGTTAACGCCAAAGCAAAAACCCGCTGATTTTGCAAGAATCACTTCTTTCAAAGTCCCATCCTCCAAAGCCTTACTGTTTCATCAAAGATTATTCTTGATGCATTTCTGATTTCAGTAGTTGAACGAGCACCGTCTGTAAATCCGAGATCTTCAAACTTGATAAGTTTACCATATCTTACTGTACAGGGTCTTCTGCCAAAACGCTTTTTCTCGCCCATATGGATTGAACAGGGAATAACATCAGCCGATGTCGCTTTTGAAATAAGTGCTACACCTGATTTTGCTTTCTGTGGCTCTCCACCTTCTTTATTTCTTGTTCCTTCAGGGAAAATACCGATAACTTCTCCGTGTTCAATCAGACTGATAGCATACTCAATAGATGTTTTATCAGATGAACCCCTTTTTACAGGGAATGAGTTAAAATGTGTTAAGAAAAATCTTGAAAAAGGATTTTTAAAGTTTTCGTATTTTGACATAAAGTGCACTGCTCTTCCGCTATTCATAGCAAGTAAAACAGGGTCAAATGATGTAAGATGGTTAGCAGAAACTATGTAAGCTCCCGTTTTCGGGAGATTTTCTTTACCTTCATATTTTAATTTGTACATAAGAGACATAACAAATTTTGCAACAGGCACTGCTAAGTCATATATCTTATGGTTTTTAATTTTAGAATAATCAAAATAATCTGTCATATTTTTTCTCCAATCAATGTGGCAAGTTCATCAATAGACTGTTCAAGAGTATGACCTGTAGAATCAAAAATCACTGAATCTTCTGCAGGTTTAAGAGGTGCAATAGGACGGTTTGAATCCTGAAAATCTCTTTCTTCCATTTCCTTAAGAACCTGTTCATAGGTATCATCAATACCTTTTTCCTGAAGCTCTTTATATCTTCTCATTGCACGTTCTTTCACATCAGCAGTCATAAAAATTTTAATCTGCGCATCAGGTAAAACGACTGTACCGATATCTCTGCCGTCCATCAGACAATTATTTTTTTTAGCAATGTCTCTCTGTAAATCAAGAAGAAATGCTCTTACGGCAGGTATTGCAGAAACATTTGACGCAGCCATTGATGCGTCAGGTGTTCTGATATCAACAGAAACATCTTCCCCACAAAGGAAAACCTTCTGAACTCCGTCAACAAATTTAAGTTCTACCGTAATATCTTTCAATACAGAAGCAACACCATCTGCATCTTTAGTATCAATACCTTTTCTCAGAGCATAAACACCGATCGCTCTGTAGAGTGCACCTGTATCAACATAGATATAACCAAGTTTTTTGGCAAGACCTTTTGCAACAGTGCTTTTGCCTGCTCCTGCAGGACCATCAATAGCAATATTAATAGAACACATATTATTCATCCTTTCTTATTCAGCTAAAACACTTTTACCTGCAAGCATTCCCGTTGAAAATGCAATCTGCAGATTAAATCCGCCGGTATAAGCATCAACGTCAATAACTTCGCCTGCGAAGAATAAATTATCAACTTTCTTAGACATCATATTTTGGGGATTAATGTCTTTTACAGAAACACCACCTGAAGTAACAATTGCCTCATCAATTGGTCTGAAGCCGTTAATTGTCAATTTCAGATTTTTAAGAAGATAAACTAAATCCTCGCGTTGTGCACGTGTTATCTGATTAACTTTCTGAGACGGTTTGATTCCGCTTAACTTAACGATAACAGGAACTAATTTTTTAGGCAATAATGCATCAAGTGCATTAATAAAATTTTTGTTTGAGTTTTCAAGAAAATCACGCTGAATACGTTTATCAAGCTTATCTTCGTCAAGTGCAGGTTTCAGATCAATATAAAGACTGTATTTGCCCTTTTTTATATCCCTCATATGTGAACTTGCACTTAAAATAACAGGACCTGATACACCAAAATGAGTAAAAAGCATTTCACCGAAATCTTTATAAACACATTTATATTTTTCGTTATCTTCAATACGTATTGCAATATTACGCAAGGACAGTCCCATTACACTGCTACACCAGCCTTCGTGCACTTCAAGAGGCACAAGTGAAGGTTTAGGCTCAACAATAGTATGCCCTGTTTTTTCTGCTAAAATGTATCCGTCACCGGTAGAACCTGTCAAAGGATAAGATTTACCTCCTGTAGCAATAATTACAGCTTTTGCTTGAATAATTTCATCGTCATGTGTTTTAACGCCTTTAATTATACCATCTTCAGTAATAAGCTCTTTTGCTCTGCCTGTTATAATTTTCGCACCGCTGGAAAGTGCAAATTTTCTTAGTGCATCAACAATATCAGATGCTCTATCACTTTCAGGAAAAACTCTGTCTCCCCTTTCAACCTTAAGAGGAACATCGTAGTTTTCAAAAAACTCCATTGTATCAGCAGGCATAAATTTTGAAAAAGCACTGAAGAGAAATCTACCATTAACAGGTACATTCATAATAAGGTCATTAAGCAGTGTACAGTTATTTGTAACATTACATCTACCTTTACC
>JAZQWT010000086.1:0-2224 GCA_045632485.1 Acutalibacteraceae bacterium | reverse complement strand
GCAGAGTTTCTGCCGTCGAATTTTTCGTACGGCAAAGTACGAATTTGCAGGAAAGCTGACGCTTTTCAATAATGAGTGCGAAGCCGCACGGAATAAGGCGACGAGCGAAACCGTAATGTGTTCGACTCCCGTCTGCCTAAGAAACATAAAATATAGGAGGAAAATAAAATGGCAATTATCAAAGTTGAAGGTATGCACTGCCCTATGTGCGTTAAACGTATAGGTGATGCACTCAAAGCTGCAGACATTGAATGCGAAATCAGCCTTGAAGAAAAAACAGTTTCCGTAAACGATGCTGACATCGAAAAAGCAAAAGAGGAAATTGAAGATTTAGGTTTTGAAGTTTAATTCAAAAAAAGAACTGCCATCGGTGTTAATTCACCGATGGCAATTTTTATTGGCTTAAATTATTTTGTTTTAATTTTGAAGCACTTGATTTCGAAGGGATTTGCTGTGAAAGAAAGTGTTGAGCCTGAGAATGTATCAATTGCAACATCGTTTCTTTCAAGAAGGTCACATTCTGCTGCTTCTGCGATGTCTGTAAAGAGTTCTGCAGTAACATCTGTTCTTCTGCCTGTTTTTTCTACAAAACGAACGATGTAAGCGTCTTCGTCTTCGCATTTCTTAACTGCTTCAAGAGTTACGTTATCAGCAGAAACTTTGATGAATGACTTCGCTGTGTCACCCTTTGCATCTGCGGGAATTTCAACTGCTGTCATCGGGTTATTGATTTCAAGACCTCTTGTGATTGTGTCAGCATCCTTCCAGTTGCCTGCATGGGGATAGAGTGAGTATGTGAAGTAGTGGTCGCCTCTGTCTGACTGCGGGTCGGGATTCATAGGTGCTTTGAGAAGTGTGATAATCATTCTCTGTTTATCAACTTCGTAGCCGTACTTACAATCGTTGAGAATTGTAAGACCGTAAGCATCTTCTGACATATCGATAAAGTTATGTGCTGAAACTTCAAATTTAGCCTTATCGTAAGGATTGTGGCGGTAGTTTGAGTTTTCGATTGTAGCATAAGCAATATCACGAGTATATTTAGATGCTTTGATATCAACATCGAAACCGACTTTAAGGAGTTTTTCCTGTTCATTCCAGTTGATGAATGTGTCAAAGTCGATTCTGTCAAGGTCGTTATAGATGATGATATTCTGTTTAACAAGTGACTTGTTGATTTTCTTTTCGATTGAAAGAGCTGTGAACACATCACCTGTTGCTATAGCTGTAACTTTACCGGGCTCTGTATCGAATTCGCGGTCAACATAAGTTGCAACAATGTCCCAAGCATCGTATTTACCGGGAAGGTCTTCGTAAAGTCTGAATACGTTACCTTTGCCGTCGAGAACTTCTCTGTTGTTGTTCTTATCGAAGATTGAAACAAGTTCTGCTTTTTCGTCAAGTTCAACTTTGAAGTTGTCGTTTTCGATTACATTGCCGAAAGCAGCAACTGATGTCGCTTCCTTAACTGCTGCATCTTTAGTGTAGAACACTTTATAACCTGCTGCAGGAACATCTTTTGCAACGAACACAAGTACTTTTGTACCGTCGAGTTTTGTATAAGCCTGAACGGGAACTTTTTCACCGTTTTCGTCGAAGATTTCAACATCCTTGTAGGGAAGTTCAACCTTTGATGTTGCGTTAACACCAAGTGAATTGAAGAGTGCGAAGGGTTTACCGTATTTTTCTGCACCGTCTGCATTACCTGCGATAACGTTGAGAGCTTCGTCACGTACTTCTTCACCGATTTTGATGATTTCATCATAGATTGCACAAAGGTCACCGAAAACTTCTGTGATGTGTGAGCCGGGAAGTGAATCGTGGAACTGGTTTGTAAGAATCATCTGCCAACCTTCGTTGAGCTTATCAAGAGGATACTTATAACCGTATTTCATTGCAACGCTTGCAAAAAGTTCTGCTTCACGGTAAAGGTTTTCACTGCGTCTGTTAAGTTTCTTAAGAAGAGCTTTTGTTGTGTGAACACCACGGTGTTCTTCGAGATAAAGTTCATCTTTCCATGTGGGGATATTTGTTTCTGTAGCATTAACTTTCATTCTTGCAAGTGAGTCTTCGATCTTGCTGGGTGCTGCTTCAGGAAGTCCGGCGAACTTGCTGTAACGTTTAACGTATTCGAGCATTTCGGTGTCTACACCGCCGCCGCCGTCACCCCAGCCGTAGCAGTACATTGACTCACCGATTGTTTCCTTGTCTGTATATCTTGACC
>JAZQWT010000085.1:0-2297 GCA_045632485.1 Acutalibacteraceae bacterium | reverse complement strand
GTATAACCGAAGAGGAGGAATGCAAGAATCTTAAGACATGTATCAAGGTATGTAGGCTGAGCCTGCATTGTTTTAACAAGGTCGCCCTCAGCTGATGACATATAACCTGCCCATGCAATCATGAAGGGGATTGCAAGTTCTTTGAGGAAGTTACATCCTGAGTTAATCCAACCGGGAACGATGCCCTGGATAGCTTCCATTCTTTCACCGCACTGCCATTCAAGATAGTCAAGGAATTCAACGTTGAAGTGAGAGTTTGAAAGCTCCTGAATACCGATACCTACACCGAAAAGGAAATAGAATGCATAGAAGAAAATACTGTTCCAGCCTTCGAAGAATCTGATACCCATCTTAGCTTCAACGAAGCAGATAGCGAAAAGTATACCTGCCGAAACGGGTGAATAGATACCGCAGAATTTAAGAAGCTTTGTAGGCTCATGTTTCTTTGAAAGCTTTGTGCAGATAAGGTTACCTACAACAGTACCTACAGCAGTAGGAAGTGTGAGAAGAAGGTTCTTTGAAGAGCCGACTGTGATAGCTGCAAGGTATGTTGACATTTTGCCGAGCCAAGCAAAGTTATTTACCCACTGCATTACGTGGTAAGCACGGTAGTTTTTGTATTTGAAAAGAGTGAAGAGTGCTTTTGAAATTTTAACCTTTTCTTTCTTGGGAAGCTCGATTCTTTCCTTACAGAAGAGAGCGCACATAAGGTTACCTAATGCAGTAACAGTTGCAGCAACAAGTGCAAGAGTCATATACATAGCGTTTTTGTCGTCGCTGAAAAGACCGTAAACAAATGTTGCGATATAAGCTCCGCCGTACCCGATATAATATGAAAGCTGCCATACAGTAGCAACGGTTTTCTTTTCCTTATGGTTGGGAGAAATAACCTGAACGATATTCTGACCGAAGTTATTGAATGTGTTGAATATAGTCTGGGAACATGCGATACCGTAACGGAAGAGAGTCATCTGCTGAATAGTCCAGCCCTGTGGTACATAGAAATATAAAGCAGTAAGTGCGAATATGGGGATAAGACAGATGATATACCAATGGCGGTATCTGCCCCAACGTGTTTTCCACTTCTGAACTATAATACCTGAAATAGCACCGATTGCTATACCTGCAATAGTTGTGATTGTTGATTGAACTGCAAGAATACTTGCGATTTCATCTGAATTTACGCCTACAGGTCCGAAATAAAGTTCGTGCAGGAAAGCCGCAGCAAGTGTACCTGTAAGTGTTGTTCCGAACATACCGCCGATTCGTGAAAGCATAACACATACATATTCAAATGTTGATATGTATTTGCCGTTTTCAGGCGATAAAGCATTTTTCGGAACTTTAGTATAGGAAGTTTCTTTCTTTTTTAACATAATGTCAACTCCTTATCAGTCTTCAAAATATATTGCACTGCTCTGTGCATAAATCAGGGGAGGTAAGTCCATACCTTTTTGTTCAGGTATTCTTGAAGCGATAGCGTAGTCGTGGATTTTACTGTATATAAATCCGGGCGGGAAGACTACGTGTGCACACACAAATCCGCTTTTCTCAACAGGTAAGGTTATGCTGAAATCACCTGTTTTCTTTGCAGTGTGTCTGAAAAGCTCACCATCCTTGCCGAAAACAATCAGAGTATGATTTCTGTGTAGTTTTTTTACATTGATTGTGACTGTTGTGTCTTTTTCACGCTTGACGGTATCACCGATGATGCTGTTGCCGCTTGTGATATCAATAAAAGTCTTGCCCACATCAAAGCAAATTGTGGTGTGACCTTTAACGATGGCATCAAGTATATCTTCGGCAGAATCCGATTTGGCATAAACATAAGTAACAGGCCAGGTGAGAATGTTTGTTATAACATAGTCTCTGTGGTAGTCACTTCCGCCGACTACAGGTAATTTATGACCTTTTCTTAATTGCTCGTGCCACCATTCGGTGCATTCGAGGTTGTCATAATGAGTAGGCGCATTCCACACTTCAAGCACATCGACGTCATCAGGATTCTTTTCCCATCTCCAGGGACATTGCTTGCAGTGGGGATGATTCATACAAATCACAGCACCGCGGTCTTTTGCTTTGTTTTTTACCCTGAGAAAATCCTCATATGTTTCGCAGGTTTCGTAATCTTCTTTATCAATAACATCTTTAACGCCCCACATATTACAGTGACCGCCGTGTTTCGTCAACTCAGCACCGTAAATAAGTGTGATTCCGTCAACCTTGGGTAATTCCTTGCAGTTTACATTATGGTCAGTGATAATAAGAAAATCGAGCTTGTTTTTCTTGGCTTTTTC
>JAZQWT010000084.1:0-4067 GCA_045632485.1 Acutalibacteraceae bacterium | reverse complement strand
ATGAAGCCTTTTATATGTGCGATGCCGATTGTGTCGGCATTCTCGACGATTACATTCCCTGGGAGAAAAACCGTCAATGGCTTCATCTTCTGTCTTATTCAAATACTCCTCTTTTTATTTCCTGTACAGATAAGATAGACGATAAAATCAAAGAAGATATTAAAGAGGCTTACAGAATTTATAATACTGAGCACACAATAAAACCTTTGGATATTTTTGATACAAAAACTCCGTCAGAATGGGAAATCGACGGCGAAACTGTTGTGTATGAGTGGTAGTGAATATTTTAAACTTTTGAAAAGGATATAATTATGACTTTTAAAGAGAGAAAAGAACAAGTTAAATCTTATCTTGGAAAAACAGTTAAAATCGGCATAGACAGGCCTATAGGTTATGTTCATAAAAAAGAAACCTATTCGCTTACGTATCCGATTAATTATGGATTTATTCCGGGGATTCTTGGCGGTGACGGAGAAGAACTTGATGTTTATCTCTTAGGCGTGAACGAGCCTGTAAATGCTTTTGAATGTGAAATTATAGCAATTGCTCACAGACATAACGATGTTGAGGATAAGCTTGTAGGTGTACCTGTGGGTGTAAGATTTTCAAAAGAAGAAATTGAAAAAGCAATTCATTTTCAGGAACAGTATTATGATACAGAGATTGAGGTATTGAAATAATTAATATTTCAGCAACAAAAAACCTCCACCGGATGATTATAATGTTAATTTGTAATTATTCCGGCATTACCCACCCATATAGCAAAGCCGTTCTGCTTTTGCAGAACGGCTTTGTTGTTTATAAGCAATATTTACATTTTCGGCAGGTTTTCTGTGATTCTTCTTTATCAATATCTGTTCCGGGTAAAGCAGAGCTTTTTATAAAACCGCCTGAAATCATCTGTATGTCGGCACATAATCCGTCATCAATAAATTCTTTCAGGTAAGAGCAGTAACGGTATTCTGCTTCTTTTTCCTGACGGAATGTATCCCATTCGTCTGTTAATTTATTTTCTTCGCAGAACCAATGGCAGTAAGTTATTACATCTTCGTCAGACATTTCAAAAACTTTTTTCATTCTGTATCTGTTTATTTTATGCTTTTCAAAAAACTCACGTGAAATTTTTGCAAGTAAGTTACGGGTCTTCATATTATCACCTACATCTGTTCTAAAATGTAATTTTTCACATCTTCTAACTTGCTTTTTTTCCATTCTTCCTTTTCTGCTTTTTCTGCAAGGGGAACAAGAATAAAAAAGTCAAGTGTTTCACCGGGTACTCTGCCGGTTCTCAAAGGCTCACGGAAATGCTCCGCCCACTCTTCTTCTGTTGCATTTTTGAATCGTGCAGGGTTTAAATATGTCATCTGCCTTCTTGTAGCGGCAATATGCATCTTTGCTGAAAGGGGAGAAAGAAGCCTGAAATCTTCTTCCTGCACATCAACGAAAATTCTCGGCAAATCAGCTTTTACTACATGCTCTTCTCCTCGGAGAATTTCGAGACCCATAGGTTCCCATGTGAAGTTTTCTTCGGTAAAATTCAGTTTCACAAGCAGACCGAGTTCTGTGTTATACTGTGAACGCTGATAATCTGTGTCGAAAATGAAATTACCCAGAGAATAAAAAATAATTTTATCTCCGACTGTTTCGTAATTCATCGGCACATGAGGATGATGTGAAACAACAATATCTGCACCCATTTCAAGATATCTGTGATATCTTTCTCTTGTGTAAGGAGAGGGGAGCGGAGTGAATTCTTCGCCGGCATGGGCAACAACAATGCACCAACGGCACTGCTTTTTGATTTCTTTTATTGTCTTTTCAATTTCATCAAGGTCGCTCCAGCTGTAACAACCTGCCTTGTTTTCGTCTGCTTTTCTGCACGCACGCTGATAACCTACGCCAAACATACCGATTCCGCCTGCTTCATCGAGAATAACAGGTTTTCTTGCCTCATGTATATCCATACCTGCACCGATAGTCTGAACGCCCATTTTTTCAGCAATTTCAAGGGTGCTTTTAATACCATATTCACCTGCATCCATAATATGATTATTGCAGATATTCCATATATCTGCGTGCATTTTTTCAAAAACCTTTGTAGCAGCCGGGTCAATAGTGTGAAGAAGCTGTTGTACACCGTCTTTGGTTGTGTTTGTTTCAACGGGGGCAACAGGGCCTTCCACGTTTGCAATTACGTGGTCTGCACTGTGAAGAAATCCGAGAACATCTTCAGATAAAAGATTTTCGTCGTCCCACTTACCCAGCATATATCTGTCAAAGCCTATGTCGCCTGTAAAAACTAATGAAGATTTGTTTTTCATACCGTAAATCCTTTCAGCATTATATTTTTATTATATCACGCAGAAATAAAAAGAGCAAGATGCTTGATTTTTTCTGTTAATATGTTAAAATATATGTATCATTTATAAATTTGGAGGGTGTTATGAAAATTAATGAAATGTTGCACAAATTGTTCGGCACCAAACCGGGCGAGGGTGTGCAACCCAAAGAGGCTTTAGCCTACAGTGTGGCAGGCTTCGGACAGAACTTTATCTGTACAATTATCGGTTCTTACATAACTGTATTCTTGACAGATGCTCTTCTTTTCGGTGCCGATGGTGTTATGTTAGGTGGAGTTAAGGGTGCAACCGCTGTTGCTATTCTTATGCTCGCTGCTCGTGTTTTTGATGCTTTCAATGACCCGATTATGGGTAGTGTTGTTGATAAAACAAGAACAAAATGGGGTAAATGTCGTCCCTATCTTAAATGGATGGCAATTCCTATCGGTGTTATGACAATTCTCTGTTTCCTTCCTGTTTTCAGTGCAGAAAAGGTATATGATGGCAGTCAGACAGTTCTTACATTTGCTGTAATCGGTGTTATCTATGTTTTATGGAGTGTTGTTTATACAATTGCTGACGTTCCTTATTGGGGTCTTTCAACATGCCTTACAAACAATACAGAAACAAGAGGTAACATTCTTACTGTTGCACGTATGTTCTGTACAGTAGGTGCAGGTATTGTTACTGTTTTCATTCCTATGATTACAGGTAAACTTACCGAAAAATTCAAGTACACCGCAGCAGATATTGAGCTTATTCTTCAGGATAAAGCTGAAGCAGTTGCAAATATGGTTAAAAACCAGGGCATTACTGCAACAGAAGCTGCCGAAACATTTATAGGAACAGTAAAAAATGGTTTGGAGATTGCAAACGCTGATACTCTCAAATGGACTTATTTCATCGCAGCAGTTATTCTTGTTGTTGCAGCTATTCCTATGTTCTTCTACGGCTTCAATAACACAAAGGAACGTTTCACATCAAACGAAAAACCCTCGTCATTAGGTCACAATCTCAAACTTCTTTTCAAGAATAAGGAACTTCTCCTTATTGTTCTTTCAGGTGTTCTTGGCGGTGCAAGAATGGTTTATTCTTACACAGGTGGTTTGTATTTTGCAAAATACGTTCTTCATAACGAAGGTCTTTACGGTGTTATCACACTTCTTGTTGTTCCCGGAGGCCTTGTTGCATCTGTTCTTGTTCCCTGGATGTCTAAAAAATTCACAAAGAAATGGTCATATATTGTTGTTCACCTCTTCGGTGGCGTAGTTATGGCGGTTATGTATTTCGTGGGCTACGATGCTCCGTGGAAAATTGCTGTTTGTGCAATCGGTCTTGTTCTTCTTGGTATTCCTCAGGGTGTTAATAATATCATAACATATGCTATGATTGGTGACACAGTTGACTACCTTGAATGGAAAACAGGCGAAAGAGGCGAAGGTATCTGCTTCGCTATGCAGACACTTATCAACAAAATCGGTATGGCAGTAGGCGCATTTATCGGTGTTCTTTCAATGAGTATTGCAGGTATCAATGCAAGAACTTATGAAGTAGCTGACCCGAATGCACTCTGGACTGTTCTTATTGTTTCAGGTATTGTAAGTATGTTTGCTTGTGCAGCTCCCATGTTCTTCTACACACTTACAGAAAAACGTCAGAGAGAAATGGTTGCTGAAATCGAAGCAAGAAATAAAGCAAAATAATTTTATTCTAAACAAAACGGCAGGG
>JAZQWT010000083.1:0-3700 GCA_045632485.1 Acutalibacteraceae bacterium | reverse complement strand
TTTATGTGTTGCCATTTTGAGATCCTTCGCTGACGCTGGGGGATGACAGCAAAATGGCAAGGTTGGTCGCATATAAATTATAATTTATATAAAACAGCAGAAGTTTTAACAAACCTCTGCTGCAATTTGTTTTATTTGATTTTAGATGCAACTTTCAACGCATCATCAATGTGATTGCAGAAATGATTTCTGCCTACAGCATCGAAGAAACCTGATTTTTTCATAGCATTCATTGGCTGCTGATTAACGTGTGATAGAACAAGTGTAATTCCTTTTTCTTTACATTTTTTATGAAGCTGTTCAAGGCTGTTTAATGCGGTTGAGTCAATGGCGGGTACTGCTCTCATACGAAGAACAAGGCATTTTGTGTACTCTTTGAAATTGATTTCAAGAATCTTATCTGCCGCACCAAAGAAAAGAGGACCGCTCACTTCATAAACACGCACGTTTTCGGGAACGATTTTCAAATCAATACTGTCTTTGTCGTTTTCGTCTTCGACGTATTTCCAACCTTTGACATCAGTTTCTTCACTCATTCTTTTTATAAAGAGAAGTACTGCAAGAATCATTCCCACTTCTATTGCAATTACAAGGTCAAAAATTATAGTAAGTGCAAAAGTAATTACCATAACTATAATGTCGCTTTTGGGTGCTGTTTTTATGATATGAACAAACTTCTTCCATTCGCTCATATTGTAAGCAACCATAAAGAGAATTGCCGCAATAGTGGGCATCGGAATAAGTTCAGCGTAAGGCATAAGGAACAAGAGAACAAGCACAAGAACAACTGCGTGCACCATTCCTGCTACGGGAGTTCTGCCGCCGTTTTTTGCGTTTGCCGCAGTTCTTGCAATAGCACCTGTTGCAGGAATACCACCGAAAAGAACTGACACAATGTTACCTGCACCCTGTGCTACAAGTTCTGCATTTGAGTTATGCTTTGAATTAACCATACTGTCTGCCACAACACAGGATAAGAGAGATTCAATAGCTGCAAGAATTGCAATAGTGAATGCATCAGGAAGAAGTGATGAAATTTTTTCAAAGCTGAAATCAAGTGAACCTATATTAAGTGAAGGAAGTCCTGTGGGGATAGTATAAAGTTCACCTATAGTGAACACACCTTCATCAAGTCTGGGGATGAATTTCACCATCAACGCACCTACAATAACAGCAATAAGTGAAGGCGGTACACGTTTTTCAAATTTCGGGTAGATTATGAGAATAGCAAGGCACACTGCACCTACGAGAAGTGCCTGCCAGCTGAAAGTTGACATCGCTGCAATATTTGCTTCAATTTTCTCGATGGTTTCAACAGGTTTTACACCGGCTTCGTATGTAAGACCGAGGAAATCTTTAATCTGACCGATTAAAATTGTGACTGCAATACCTGCAGTAAAGCCTACTGTAATTGTATGGGGAATAAATTTTATGAGCGAACCGAGTTTGAAGATACCCATTAAAATGAGCATGATACCTGCCATAATTGTGGCAAGAACAAGTCCGTCCATACCCTGAGTTGCAACAATGCCTGCAACAATTGTGGCAAAAGCCGCTGTAGGTCCTGCAATCTGCACACGGCTGCCGCCAAGGAATGATACAACAAAGCCTGCAGCAATTGCGGTATAAACACCGCAGGCAGGTTCAACGCCTGAAGCAAGTGCAAGAGCAATAGATAACGGAAGTGCGATAATCGCAACTATAACACCTGCCACAAGGTCTTTTGTAAACTGCTGTGCCGAATAAGTTTTCATTACCGAAAAGAATTTCGGTTTAAGATAAAAATTTTTCAATTCAAATCACCGTATATTCAATATTTTAACGCAACATAACCACCGACTGAAAAATCGGTGGCTATGCTTAAAAAATTTAATTAGTTTCTTCTTTTGTTATCTCTGCGGAAATCCTTTTTAGGACGACGGGGAGCATCTGAAATTTCGTTTTCGGGAACTAAGCCTTCAACTTCAATAAGTGCTTCACGGCGAGAAAGGTTGAGTCTGCCCTGTTCGTCGATTTCGCGTACTTTAACGATAACTGTGTCACCTACATTTACAACGTCTTCAACTTTTTCTGTTCTCTTAACGTCAAGGTGGCTTACGTGAACAAGACCTTCTTTACCGGGAGCGATTTCTACGAATGCGCCGAATTCCATAATTCTTGTTACGATACCGTTGTAGATTGCACCAACTTCGGGGTCGTTTGCAATTGTTTCAACAATGAAGAGAGCACGTTTTGCATCTTCGATATCAATTGCTGAAACAAAGATTGTTCCGTCTTCTTCAACGTCAACTTTACAGTTGCATTCAGCACAGATTTTCTGAATAACTTTACCCTGTTTACCGATAACTTCCGCAATCTTGTCAACGGGGATTTTTGTTGTGAGCATTTTGGGAGCATATTTAGAAAGCTCTGCTCTGGGTTCTGCGATGCAGGGAAGCATAATATCGTCAAGGATATAAAGACGTGCTTTATATGTCTTTTCAAGAGCTTCTTTGATGATTTCAGGTGTAAGACCATGAACTTTAAGGTCCATCTGGATTGCTGTGATACCTTTGTGAGTACCTGCAACTTTGAAGTCCATATCGCCGAAGAAGTCTTCAAGACCCTGAATGTCAACCATTGTCATGAAACGGTCGCCTTCTGTAACAAGACCGCAAGAAATACCTGCAACGGGAGCCTTGATGGGAACACCTGCTGCCATAAGTGAAAGAGTTGAACCGCAGATTGAGCCCTGTGATGTTGAACCGTTTGATGAGAGAACTTCTGATACAAGGCGGATAGCATAGGGGAATTCTTCAACTGAGGGGATAACGGGAACAAGTGCTTTTTCAGCAAGTGCACCGTGACCGATTTCACGTCTGCCGGGACCTCTTGAGGGCTTTGTTTCGCCTACTGAATATGAGGGGAAGTTGTAGTGGTGCATATATCTCTTGCTGTCTTCGCCGTCGATGCCGTCGAGAAGCTGTGCATCACTTACAGGGCCGAGAGTTGTGATTGTAAGAACCTGAGTCTGACCTCTTGTGAACATACCTGAACCGTGAACTCTGTCGATAAGGTCAACTTCTGCTGCGAGAGGTCTGATTTCGTCAATACCTCTGCCGTCAACACGTTTGCCTTCGTCAAGGAGCCAACGTCTTACGATATATTTCTGAAGCTTGTAAAGACAATCGTCGATTTTTGCGATTTCTTCGGGGTAAACTTCATCAAATTTTTCGTGAACTGCATCGTAGATGGGTTTGAGTCTGTCGTCACGGATACGTTTGTCGTCTGTGTCGAGAGCAAGTTTTACATCTTCAATAGCAAATTCTTTGATTGCTTCATACATTTCTTCAGAGGGGTCGTTTGAGGGGAAATCAACTTTTTCTTTACCGATTTCAGCTTTGATTTCGTTGATGAAGTTAACAACCTTCTGGTTTTCCTGATGAGCATACATGATACCATCGAACATTACGTCATTAGGAATTTCGTTACCTGCAGCTTCAATCATAGCAACAAGGTCTGCTGTTGAAGCAACTGTAACATACATTTCTGATTTTTCTTTTTCTTCTGCTGTGGGGTTGATAACGAATTTGCCGTCAACAAGACCAACTACGCAACCTGCGATGGGGCCGTCCCACGGAATTTCTGAAATTGAAATAGCAATTGAAACACCGAGCATTGCTGTGATTTCAGGTGAGCAATCGGGGTCAACTGACATAAC
>JAZQWT010000082.1:0-24083 GCA_045632485.1 Acutalibacteraceae bacterium | reverse complement strand
CAATGCCCTTATCTGTTTCACAGCTCCCGTAGTTGTTCTTATTGCTTCTGTGGGACTTACTAAGGTTTTTAAAATGGAAATGGGTAAATTCAAGGTTATTGCAAACGCTTACGGTGCATTGGCATCAATGACTTTTTCTGTGGGCTTTATGACGATGGATACATACGGTATGGAAACCTCACAGATTCTTTTCTTCGCAGGCGGTATTTTATTCTTTGCATCTGACCTTATTCTCAGCCAGATTTTCTTTGTGAAAGGCAAATGCACAAGACTGAGAGTTGTGCTTAACCATATTACATACTACGGTGCACAGATTCTTATTGCAACGTCACTTTTCTTTATGAAATGATTAAAGCGAAAAGTCCCCTTGTATTCAAGGGGACTTTTAAAATATAGTGATAAATTATAATTTATCGCTGACATTTCCAAACGTGTCATTCTCGAGCGAAGCGAAGAATCTCGTTTGGAAATGGTTTATGTGTTGCCATTTTGAGATCCTTCGCTGACGCTGGGGGATGACAGCAAAATGGCAAGGTTAGTAACGGTAAATTATAGTTTATATGTGCATCAATAACTAACTACGGGTAATACGCTGACGATTATTATAAAACTGACATCGGTGATAGCATAAAAAGTCTCCCCTTGAAAACGCAAGGGGAGATGTCATTTTCATAAGAAAATGACAGAGGGGATTTTTCGCTTAAATTATAATTTATCGGCATTCCATTAAAAAAGAGGTTGTATGAATACAACCTCTTTTTGTTTATTTTTGTTTATTTAAGATGTGCTGCTACATCGCGGTCGTAGTGACCTGTGTCAACGTAGGAGTTCTGAGTCTGAATCACTTCGCCCCATTTACGTGCGATTTCTTCGTATGAATCTGTTTTGATTTTTGCTCTGTGGAAACCGTCTGCAGCACCTTTCAGGCACCAGTCTGATTCCCACATTCCGTGGTTTGCAGCTTTGTATGTCCACAAAAACCAGCTGTAATCGTATTTTTTAAGCGATTTGAAACAACCTTCCCATGTCGTTTTCTGATGTGGATAGAATTCACCCATCATAAGGGGTACTGTCGGATGGAGAACTCTTGTAAGAAGAAGGAAAAAAGCGAAAATAAAGTCAGAGTTATTATAGAAATGAACCTGATAAACAACATTCTCCCAGCCTCTTGCCCATGCCCAGGGAAGAGCAAAACCTGTCCAGATTGCTTCCATTGTGATGATATGGTCATTGTCAACTGCACGTACAGTATCATAAAGACGGAGATAAATTGATTCGTTCTTTACTCGTCTTGTAATTTCAGTACATTCGACGTCGCACATAGGCTCGTTGAGAAGGTCATACATTGCAACTGCAGGGTTGTCTTTGAAACGAAGAGCAATTTCTGTCCAGAGTTCATCAGTAAGAGTGCGGTAAAATTCACCTTCCTCTGTATCGTCGTAAAGACCGCAGCTTTTTCCTTTACCGCTGTGGGGAGCATCGCTCTGGAATCCGGGTGCACCGTGCATATCAAGAACAACATAAAGTCTTCTTTCTGAGCATTCGTTTACTACCCATTCAAGCTTTGATAAATCCCAGTTGCCGTCTTCGTCAAGAATTTTTGTGCCCTTATCGTCTGAATAGAAATTTCTGTACCAGAAAGGAACGCGTACAGCGTTGAATCCCATTTCTTTAATAAGATCAAGGTCATATTCTGTTATGAAATTATCTTCGTATGTATTCATCAGTTCATATGCTTTTTCTGTTCCGAAACGGTCAATAAGAGTTTCCAGCATTTCGTGATGGTCTTTGACTTCTTCGTAAGGACAGAGCCAGTCTTCCTGAATAAGCCAGCCCCCGAGATTTACACCTTTGAGGATAACTTTTTCACCCTTCTGATTCACAATATCGGTGCCGTCAACAGTGAGAAAATCTTCTGCAGTAAATGCACCTGCTTCTTCGGACGGAGTCTCACCACCGGAAGCAAAGGCTACTGTGCCGAGCTGAAAAATAAAAGTTAAGCTTAAAATAATTGCAAGAATTTTTTTCATACAAAAACCTCCTTATAGTTTAATAATATACGTTTTTTCATCTAAAGTCAAGAAGAACAGATGTTGTGAAATTATCAAAGGAGTGCTTTTTAAAAGTTATTGCTATTTATTTTATATTGTGCTAATATTAAATCAGAAACCTTGAAAGGTGGTGTATCACTTTGAAAAAAATAAGAATCGGTATTTTGGGTGCGGGAAGAGGAATGAATATTGCAGAAAATCTTGCGCGTATTGATTCCTGCGAAATTGTGAGCCTTTGTGAAAATATAGAAGCAAGAGCAAAAAAGGCACTGAAAGAATTCGGTAAGGATATTCCTGTTTATGAAAATTTTGATGAATTTCTTGAAAGCGGTCTTGATGCTGTTGTAATTGCAAACTTTTTCCATGAGCATACGCCATATGCAATAAAATGCTTTGAAAAAAATATTCACGTTTTCTGCGAATGTATTTCCAACGGCACAATGGCAGAGGGTGTTGAACTTCTTCGTGCATATGAAAAAAGCAAGTCAATTTTTATGCTTGCGGAAAACTATCCTCAGATGAAATTCAACAGAGAAATGAAGAGAATCTGCGACGGAGGTACTCTCGGCAAAATTCTTTATGCAGAGGGCGAATATAACCATCCGCCTGAGCCCGATGGCTATGAATTCAACAAAGACTATATTTATTTTGTGGAACACTGGCGTAATTTTCTGCCCCGTTCATATTATGTAACCCATTCACTTGCTCCTATTATGTGGGCAACCGGTGCAACACCTGAAAGACTTACTGCTTTTGCGACATTTTCTCCTGTGAAAGAAAAGGGTACTGCAAGACACGTAGGCGACAGAGCGGCAATTATAACAACACAGAATGATGATGGTTCCGTTTTCAGATTTACAGGCTGCGGTGGGTTTGGTGCACACCACAATGCCTACAGAATCTGCGGTGACCACGGACAGATTGAAAATCTTCGCGGTATGGACGGAAAAGTTATGCTTCGCTACAATCACTGGGCAATTCCTGAGGGAAGAGAAGAAGTTAATCTTTATGAACCTGAATGGAACGACCCTGACGAAAAGCTTATTGAACAAAGCGGTCACGGCGGTGGAGATTATATTGTGGCAAGAAAGTTCATTGAATGTATAAAAGAGGGTAATGAACCTGAACTTCCCTATGATATTTATTCTGCAGTGAATATGGCTTCTGTTGCAATACTTGCTCACCGTTCAATTTTAAACGGCGGTATGCCTTATGATATTCCCGATTTCCATAACGAAGAATGCAGAAAACAATATGAAAATGACAGAGAAACACCTTTTTACGGTTCTGACGGAAGTGAGCCTACGATTCCCTGTTGTTCTGTTGTTGATTACAAACCTACTGAAGAACAGATTGAAAAATTCAAAGAAACTTTGAAATAAGAGGTGAAGAAAATGAAGTTTGAAGATATTAATATCCGCGACCCGTTTGTTCTTGTTGCAGACGGAAAATATTATATGTACGGAACAAGAGGCCATGAAGCATGGACAGACAAAAGCACAGGTCTTGATGTTTACATAAGTAACGACCTTGAAAACTGGAGTGAGCCTATTGAAGTTTTTACTCCGCCTGAAAATTTTTGGGCACATAAAAATTTCTGGGCACCTGAAGTTCACTTTTACAAGGGTAGCTATTATATGTTTGTAAGTTTCATAGGCAAAGAAAGAAATCGCGGTACACAGATTCTGAAAGCCGAAAAACCGGAAGGACCTTTCCTTGTTCACAGCGATGGTCCCATTACTCCCGAAGAGTGGGTTTGTCTTGACGGAACATTTCTCGTTGATAACGGAAAACCTTATATGATTTTCTGTCATGAATGGGTGCAGGTAAAAGACGGTGAAGTATGGGCGGTTGAATTGACCGATGACCTTAAAGGTGCAAAAGGTGAACCTATATATCTTTTCAAAGCATCTGAGCCTGTATGGGTTGACAAAACAAGAGAAACTTTTGTAACAGATGGTCCTTTTGCATACAGAACAAAAAACGGCAGACTTATGCTTATCTGGTCAAGCTTTTATAACGGAGAATACTGTCAGGCGATGATTTATTCGGATAACAGTCACGTTGACGGAAAATGGACTCACGATGAACGCCTTCTGTTTGAAAAAGACGGCGGTCACGGAATGATTTTCAGAACAAAGGAAAATGAGCTTAAACTGATTCTTCATTCTCCTAACGAAAGACTTCTTGAAAGACCTGTTCTTTTTGACCTGAAAGAAGAAAACGATTCTCTTTACATAAAATAAAAATAAACGGACTTACAACTTGTCATAGAGATGCAAAGTGTAAGTCCGTTTTTAATTACATTTCGACTTTTATTGTTATAATACTTTTGGCAGGGATTTGTGTTTTTGCCGTGAATTTTCCGTCGTAAATTTTTTCACAGTTGTGAGTCTGGTCAGTAAGATAAATTTCTTCATTTCCGAGCAGACCGTCAAGTCTGATTTCTTCTGTTATTTCCTGCGGATTCACAAGAACAATTACAGTTGTGTTTTCGTCAATAAACGCAACTGTTTTTATTTTTGTTTTTTCATCAAAATTATCAAAAGTTCGTACTCTTTCCATTCCCGGTTTAATGAAAGAAGTGAAGTGCCTGAATGCGTAGTATCTGTTGTAAGTTACAAGTTCACCATTCACTCTGTCAAGGAGACCGTCGCCGTTTACTGCAGTCCAGCTCTGCCATGAAACGGCATGCATTTTTGTCAGGTCATCAATAATAACCTGTGCCATATGAAGTCCGCTGTCAATAGTTGTGCTGTCGATTGTAAGAGGCAGTTCACACCATTCGCTCATTTCGTACTTTTTGTCGGGATAATCTTTTCTGATTTTATTTCCCACCTGCTCTTTTTCTTCTGATTTTGTGTCCATCCAGTAGGAATGTCCTGCAAAAGAATCGCAGTAATTATTTAAAATTTCACTTGCGAAAAATTTCTCAACATACTGAT
Organism: Acutalibacteraceae bacterium; assembly: GCA_045632485.1. GTDB lineage: Bacteria > Bacillota > Clostridia > Oscillospirales > Acutalibacteraceae > SIG575. The sequence continues at coordinate 19,087 of JAZQWT010000082.1, read as the reverse complement.
AATGACCCCATGTCATTTCTCCGCTTTCAGGTCCGCTTAATTTATAGGGAGTATTTCTTTTCTGCATTTCTGTTGCAAAAAGTTCCAGAAGTTCGATTGCCTCATCAATTTCATAATGGCAACCTTCCTGACCTACCCATTCACCGCCCCATGACCACTGAGGTTCATTAATAGGGGAGATGGCATACACAGGATACCCTTGCGAAACAAACCAGTCGGCGATTGTAAGGACGTAGTCAACAAAAGCCGGGTAATTTTCTTTGGGAAGGTTTGAAACATTCGCCTCAAGTCCGCCTGACGCATGACCGCTTTTTGTCATTGAAAAATGAGGACTGTTGCAGAAAAGAATGATTTTTTCTGCACCGTATTTTACTGCCTTGTCAAGCATTCTTCGTGCATTTTTATCGCGTGTGAAATCATATTCATATTCTCCTGTTTCTTCGTTGAGAACATAAAAGCTTTCAGTTCTTCTTGAAGTATCCCATATTCTGCAATGGGGGTTATCGGCTTCTCCGCCACCGATATTATAACGGAAAATTTTAAGACCTAATCCTTCATCTTCGCTGTAAAGCTTTTTGGCAATTTCATCAGCCGTATTTTCATCTTCAATTGTCTGTGCCCACCAGCAGGAGCTTGTGCCGAATTCTTCGAATGTCTGATAAGTCCTTGTTCTGTCAATCAAAATTTCATGCCTCCCTGTAAGTGATATACACCACATAAAGCAAAATTGAATTATCGCCATAAAAAACGAAATAACTTTAATCATAATTTTCACCTCGCGTCAATTTATTGTACACTATGAAAAAGTTTTTTACAAGTAATTTGTTGACAAAAAATTAAGTGTGATAAAGCTATCCGCAAGGTGATATATAGTTGTCGGAAAACATTTAATCAATACAGCGTGAATACACAAAGCTCAATAAACATCTTGCATTTACAAAAGAATAAATATATAATTACAATGTGATTATTTCTTATGGGAGGTAATTTTATGTTAATGGAAAAAATCACTGCATTTTTCACTGCACTTATAACGCTTTTGGGCTTGTGGTTCTGCCCTGCAAAACCTGAAGAGGGAATTTTCAATGAGCAGGAGCCTTTTACCAAAATTGCTTTTGATGAAGGTGAATATGATTTGAAAGAATATGACCTTGTAGTTTCTCCTGACGGAAATGATGAAAATCCCGGTACGGAAGAACTGCCTCTTAAAACACCTGAAGGTGCAAAAGAAAAGCTTAAAACTGTTGATCCAGATACAGATATAACAGTATGGTTCAGAGAAGGCACATATGTTATTGATGAAAAAATTGATTTCGGCTCATCTGACAGAAAAAATGTTACATACAGAAGTGTCCCCGGTGAAGAAGTTGTTTTCACAGGCACAAAAGAAATTTCAGAATGGACTGACGGAGAAATCAACGGCAAAAAAGCATTTGTTGCTGATGTTGATACAGATGAACTTTATTTCCGTTCCCTTTTCAGAGGTGAAGAAAGACTTAAAGTCAGTGTTTGGCCCGAGTCAGGCTCATTCACAGCAAAAGAAGCTCTTATTGAAGATGCACTTAATCCCGGTGATACAGCGGGATTCTTCAAACTTCATGCAGCTTTTTATGCAAATGAAAATGAGATTATGGACTTTGCAAATGTCAGAGATGTGAATGTGCGTATTATGCATAAATGGTGTGATGACATTCTTCCCCTGAGCTCGGTTGATACAGAATCAGGCAGAGTAGTATTCAGAAAACCTGCCGCAATGACAATAGAAAACAACGATAACTACGTTTACGAAAACGTACGTGAAGCTGTAAGTGAGCCGGGCGAATGGTATCTTGACAGAACGGAAAATAAACTTTACTACATTCCCTGCGAAGGTGAAACTGCAGAAAATCTTGTGCTTTCTGCACCTGTTACAGATTCTTTCTTTGAATTTGACAAAGCAGAAAACATCTCATTCAGCGGAATTAAATTTATTAATACTGACTGGGATTTTGTATCGGGCACACTTAACCTCTGGCCTGTTGATAAAACAAATCCTGTTTCAGAAGAAATTGAATATGAGCCCACTCATCCTCAGGCTTCATATGAAATCCCGGCTGCTGTTACAGTAAAAAATTCACAGAACATAGACTTTATAGACTGTACTTTCAGAAATATTTCAAACACTGCAGTTATGTTCAAAGAAAACGTACAGAACTGTCTTGTTGATGCTTGTTATTTTGATAAAATCGGCGGTAATGCAGTTTTCATTAACGGAGCTTTTGTGATTCCCGCAACAACAAACAATATTGCGGTCAGAAATTGCGAAATCAATGAATACGGCAGAATTTATAATCACTCTATCGGTGTTCTTCTCTGCTATGCATCAGACTGCGTAATCGAAAACAACGAAATCCATGACGGCTGGTATACTGCTGTTTCTGTAGGCTGGGTATGGGGTTACAGCGAAAATCCCACAGACAATATTCAGGTGAAGAATAACCTTATCTATAATATCGGTAACGGATGGCTTTCAGATATGGGCGGTATTTACACTCTCGGCATTCAGCCCAACACCGTTTTAAGCGGCAATGTGATTTACAATGTAGGTTGCTACGGTGGTAATAACGGCTATGGCGGATGGGGTATTTACCTTGACGAAGGCTCAAGTGAAATTCTTGTTGAAAACAACCTTGTTTACGATTGTTCTTCACAGACCTTCCACCAGCACTACGGCAGAGATAATTTAATAAGAAATAATATCTTTGCTTTCGGTGAAGATGGTCTTTTCCGTATTACAAGAAATGAAGAACATAATTCACTTTTCCTTGAAAACAATATTTTCGTAAGCGATGACAGAGTTATGTATTTTGAAACCTGTTCTCCTGATTGGTTTGTTGATAACGGCAACCTTTATTGGGACTATAGTAATAAGGCTGTTTATTCAGGAAGCTCAACAAGGCTTACAGAAAGAAGAGATATTGTTGATATGGTAGGCAGAGGTTATTATAACAACGCAGTTTTTGAAAATCCGATTTTCAGGGATGCGGAAAACAGAGATTTCACTCTTGCTGAAAATTCTCCCGCACTCAAAACAGGCTTCAAACCATTTGAATACAAAGCAGGCACTCCCTATAATTTTTAAATAAAAATATAAATCCCGAAGAATTCTTGTCTGAAAATTCTTCGGGATTTTTTTACCATCTGTTTTCTACATATTCACAGAATGTGAACAGGTCTTTTATATATAATTTTGTGCCGTCGTCAAGTGTTACATCACCGTTCCAGATTCCGTAAACCTGATGGCAGTTCATTCTGCCTACCTTGAAATCTACATCAGAGTGGTTGTCGAATGTGGGTTTCATTGTCATATTGAACCTGCCGTCTTCAGAAATGAATTTCCATTCTTCCATAAACCTGTCTTTCGGGAATTTTTCAACATCAACCGCACCTATTTTATGAATCTTTCCGTCGTAGAAAAGGCAGGTTTCCGTAGCATTTGATTCGTTTCCGATTGCCCATGTTATTTCAAATCCGAAAAGATGTTTTTCGCCCTTTTCGTCTGTTATATATTGGCTTCCGCTTCCCCAATACCACACCATTTTATGTATTGTGTTCACTCTGCCCCAGTCAAGAGAGCAGAAAGTATTTTCTTTTGAAAATTCGTATACATAATCTCCGAAAACAAATCTACCGCCACAGGGCATACAGAGTTGTTTTGTAGTCATAAAATATTTTGTTTCGTCTTCATCAAAGGGGAAAATTGTGGTGATGCTTTCAAGATTTTCAGGAATATCCATTTCTGCTGTTACTTCAACGGGCTTTCCTTTGAATGAGTCTTTGTACCAGAGTGTTCTTTCAGTTTCTTTTGTGTTGAAATCAAATTGAGTTTTACCGATTTTATCTTTGAACTGACTGGGTGCATCAGGGATTGAATGAGAAACGTGTTTGTTCGCACCTATAAAATACTGAATAGAATCGCACAAAACCTCACCTGTTTTCAGATTGGTAAGTTTTGCTGCAACGTAACCGCCGATGTTTATGTTCGCAAAGCTGACAAGTATCTGCATTTCGTCGTTGAAAATAGTATAAAAATCCCATTCCTTACGGCTTGTAATGCCTTTCCTTACATAATCTCTGTTATATTCAAAAACATTTTTTCTTGCCCAGCCTTTAGCAAGTAATGTGCCGTCCGGTGAAAGAAGGGGAGTTCTTTCCGTGTATTCTGTCTGCTTCGATTTTTCTTTCCAGTCCTTAAAGGGGACGTAAGTGCGTCTGAGTTCTTTATCAGCCATATCTTTACCTCACAATCTGCGTTACTGTAATTATTATAGCATTTTTAAAAATAATAGCAAATAAATTAAGTGAATCTTTTTGCTATCACTGATGTTTGTTTTATGATAATTGGTCAGTGCCAATCCCATAGATAGTTTTTATGCTATCACCGATGTTGGTTTTATGATAATTGGTCAGTGCAAATCCTATAGATAGTTTTTGTGATTTTAAATTATAATTTACCCGTTACTAACCTTGCCATTTTGCTGTCATCCTGGAGCGTAGCGAAGGATCTCAAAATGGCAACATATAAACCATTCCCAAACGAGATTCTTCGCTTCGCTCGAGAATGACACGTTTGGAAATGTCAGCGATAAATTATAAATTACCACTGAAATAAGAATAACAAAACGGCCCCCTTGCCTAAAGGGGGCTGGCAAAACCGTAGGTTTTGACTGGGGGATATTTTTTAGTTTATTGAAATCAACTTTTATCCCTCCACCGCTTACGCGGTCCCCTCCCTTTAGGCCAGGGAGGCAACGATTAATTTTAACAACTCGATAAATTATGATTTATCATACAACTAGTTTTTACCAAAAAAAGCAGCAGAAGTGCTGACACTCTGCTGCTTTGATTTAAATTCTATTATTTGCTTGCAAGATATGCATTGATATTGCTTACAAGTTCATCTGCATCTGTTCCGTGAACCATACAAGCCTGTTCAATGCTTTCTCCTCTTGCTGAAGGACAACCGAGGCAATGCATTCCCATTGCAAGGAAAAACTGTGCTGTGCCCGGTTCTTTATCAAGAATATCGCCAATAAGCATTTCTTTATTTACGCTGGTCATCATTTATACTTCCTTTCTTTTTCTTATTTTATTATATGCAAACTCTTATCCGTTCTGTCCTTTTCGTGCGCCTCTTGAAAAACCGCCGTGTTTGGATTCTTTAGAACGTTTCAGATCAGTCATTTTTTCATCGCTGACCTGTTTGAATTTTGCCATCATATCTTCAAAAGACATATTTTCTCTGCTTTCGCTTTTGTTACCCTGCCAGACATCTGCATTTCTGGGAGGTCTGGGTCTTTTAGGCTTTTCTTCCTGCTTTTCTGTTTGCTTGATAGAAAGGCTTATTTTCCCATTGTCACCTATGGAAATAACTTTTACTTTTACTTCCTGTTCCTCAGTAAGAACCTCTCTGATGTCTTTGATAAATTTGTTTGATACTTCTGAAATATGTACCATTCCTGTTTTTCCGCCGGGCAAAGAAACAAATGCTCCAAAATTTGTGATTCCGCTTACTTTACCATCGCAGATTGTTCCGACTTCTAACTGCATAAGTTAACCGCTTTCCTCCGAAATATTATTACTTATTAAATCCGCCTCACGATGCGTCTGCATAAACGCGTTCACCGGGCAAAATATAACCTAATTCGTTGCGGGCGATATATTCTTTTTCTTCTTCACTGATGCCATTTTTAAGTTCCTGCTCGAGTTTAGCATTTTCTTCATTTTTTACAGAAAGCTCCTCAGAAACACGTGCATACTCAGCTTTTTTCTCGCTCACTTTGTTTGAAAGATTAATCAGCAACACTGCAGAAAAACAGAAAAAAGCGATTGTAGCTATAATAAGGATAAAACTCCTTTTTTCAAAGAAGCCTGCAACTTTGTTGCCTTTATTTGCCATAACCTTTTCTCATTCCTTTCGCAGTGACTCATTATCTTTTTTATTATACAACAATATATCCTCATCTTGCAATAGTAAATTGGAGGAAAATTTACTTTTTTTTAATTTTTTTGATTTTTCTTTCCTTTTTTTATCCTTGATTTTTTTGTAAAAGTCTTTCAGAAAAGAATATATTATGTTATGAAACCGTCTTTCGAAAGTTCCAACGGAAAAATAATACACTAACCAGCCCACCGCAAATGCCGAATAAATATAAAATTTAAAATTTCCGTTGCCGACAGACAGACTGAATAAAAATGAACTGAACGCAGCAACAATCATATAAATAACATCTTTTAAGAAAGTTACTGTTTTATTTTTTCTGAAAAACACTCCGAAAAACTCAAATATACCGAACAAAAAACCCAGCACAAAACCAAAACCGCAGGAATACAAAAAAATACGGCTTTGTTCTCCGATAGTTTCAAGATACATTCATATCACCTGAACACCCTTGAAAAAAAGCCTGTCTGTTTTATGGCATTATCAGCATAGGAGAGTGACGATATTTTCCCCTCAAGAGAAACCTCTCCTGCCTCAACATTTAAATTTTTTATGTGAATATCTTCGCCTCTGACTGTCAGTTCACCCAGATCTGTAAATATAATTATTGTACTCTCGTCAAAGCTGTCAACATCACTTACCCCTGTGATTGAAAGACTCCGTCTGTCTTCAAGCACAAGATTGTGGGGCATTTTCATTCTTCTTTCTTCCATAAAAAAACTCCTTAAGAATATATTACATTTACAAATATATTCTCAAGGATAACATTTATTCAATTATTAATAATTTTATACATAAGTGATGCGTCATTTTTTGTTGCATGTTCCGTTACTGCGAGGACTTCCGCTTTTGTAAGGTTTGAACCCATCTGGATTTCGATTATATCTCCTACTTTAACATCGTAAGAGGCTCTTGCAATCTTACCGTTTACGGTTACGTGTTTCGCATCGCACACTTCATTTGCAACGGTACGTCTTTTAATAAGACGTGACACTTTAAGATATTTATCAAGTCGCATAAATAATTACTCCGTTTCTACTGCTGAAAAAGCACGAGGGGGCAACTTACGTTGTCCCCTCAATAAAGTTAAATTAAACTTATTTAACTGCTGCTTTAAGAGCTGCGCCTGCTTTGAATGCGGGAACTTTTGATGCTTCGAACATCATTGTTTCGCCTGTTCTGGGGTTACGGCCCTGTTTTGCTGCTCTTTCACGTACTTCGAAAGTACCGAAACCGATGAGCTGAACTTTGTCGCCTGCTTTGAGAGCATCTTCGATTGAACCGAAAACTGCTGCTACTGCTTTTTCAGCGTCTTTCTTTGAAAAACCTTTTTCTGCAACTGCTGCTACTAATTCTGTCTTATTCATTTGCTTTTCCTCCAATAAAAAATTTTTTTAATTTATTTTTGAAACATCTTCAAATACGATGTTACAATCCGATTATTTAACTTCTTCCCAGAGTTTATCAAGCTCTTCGAGAGAAGTTTCTTTCATATTGATATCTCTTTCTTTTGCGAGATTTTCAACTTTGGTGTAACGGGAAATAAATTTATCGCAGGATGAGGTAAGTGCTTCTTCTGCATCGCAATCAAGAAATCTTGAAAGATTGACTGTACTAAAAAGAACATCTCCCAATTCATCTTCGATATTATTTTTATTACCTGACTTATAAGCCTCTTTCAGCTCAAGAATTTCTTCATCAAGTTTTGCAAAAACATCATCGATATTATCCCAATCGAATCCCGCTTTTTTTGCTTTCTCCTGAGTTTTGGTGCTTCTCATAAGAGCCGGTAATTCACGGGGAATTGCCTGCATCGCCTCAGACTGGGTTTTCTGGCCTTTGGTGTTTCTCTTGATTGTGTCCCAGTTACTGAGAACATCACCAACACCGCTGACTTTTGTTTCACCAAAAACATGAGGATGTCTTTCAATAAGCTTTTTGCAGATACCGTCTGTTACTTCATCAACTGAAAAAACATTTTTTTCATCTTCCATTTCAACATGGAAAACAACCTGCAAAAGCACATCGCCCAATTCTTCGCAAAGCAGAGAGGAGTCTTTTTTGTTTATGGCTTCTATAACTTCATAAGTTTCCTCAATAAAGTTTTTCTTAATGCTTTCATGGGTCTGCTCTGCGTCCCACGGGCATCCGCCTTCGCCTCTCAAAACTTTCATTATTCTGACAAGGTCATAAAAATCATATTTATCTTTAAATTCAAAAGAATTAACCATTTCTATGCCCTCCTGCACAATGCAAAGTCTATTTTAACCTAAAAGTTTATATTTTTCAAGCATTTTTGCAATTTTTTCTCCTTTTGGGAGCATTTTTATATCATCTTCCGATAAACCGCGGATTAAAAGCATAGAAATTAGGTATACTACCATAATTATTCCCACTGAAATCACGCATGAAATAGTTGAACCATTGATTCTTGTAGAAAAATCAGATGCCGGGAAGAAGTGTTCTATGCCTGTATACGCCATATAACCTACCACACCACTGAGTGCAGCACACGCTAACGGTTTGAAGAATATCGACACAAGATTTATCTTTACCTGGGATAATTTAAGGAGATAAATCAGGTTAATTGCCACAATAAGCACATAGCAAAGTATTGTACCTACAACTGCACCGTTAATGTTATATTTAGGATTACTAACCAGGAATATATCAGCAATAATTTTAGCTACAGAACCCACAAGCAAACTCTTAACGGGAACATCAGCTCTGCCGATTGCCTGAAGCATATTTGTTATCGGTGAAGAAATCGCAAAAAAGAATGTTGCATAGTTACATATTGCCATTATGGGAGATGCAATAGGAATAAGGTTCTGGGAATTTGAACCGCCGTAGAAAAGAGTAAGAATGGGTTCTGACAAAACGCCCATACCTATACCTGCAGGTAAAGCAATAATAGAGGTAATTCTCAGTACTGACTCTATAGTAGTTTTTTGTGCTTTTTTATCTTTAAGTGCAAACGCCGCTGAAAGTGCAGGAATTGCACTTACACCAAGAGACATTGTAATTGACGGAATAATATTTCTCAAGTCCTGTGAAGCAAAATAGCAACCATAAAGGTATGTCTTTGTATCTTCAACAAGTGTGCCTGATGCTTCAAGGGATGTTCTGTACATATTATAAATCATATTGTAATCTTTTTCTATTGCTATAGAAAGACATTTCTGTATAAGAGAAGCATCAATAAGATTTGAAATGTTGAGAACGAGAGAACTTATTACCATAGGAATTGCAAGAGAAATAATTTTTTTCGCAATTTTGGATTTAGGTTCTGCCGGGAGAGAATTCACATACTGAATTCTTGTAACACCTGAACCGCGCACCTTATAACGTATACGCATATACAGATAAGCTATTAATGTGCCTATTGTTACACCCATTATAGCAGCTGCTGCCGCAACAGGATAAAGGGCACTCAACGCCTGACTTTCTGTTTCCACTGCCTGACCGAAAACAGTTTTTGTTGTTGCAAAATCCTTCATACCAAAATGCATTACTATGTAGGACAATGCAAGACCTATAGTAAGACGTGCAACATTTTCTATAACCTCAGAGATAGCAGTAGGCACCATATTTCGTGAGCCTTCATAATATCCGCGATAGGGAGACATTATGCAGCAGCAGAAAATTGACGGTGCAATAGCCAGAATGCTCCATACTGTCTGCGGTTTTTCACAAACCCAGGCAGAATACGGATATGCAAGAAGCATAAGTATAAGCGTTCCTGCAACACCTGATACGAGAAACATTTTGCTTGCGATTTTTTTCACATTCAACGCATCGCGATATCTGTTTGATGCAAAATATTCACTGACAAGTTTCGATACTGCAATAGGAAGACCTGCCATAGAAATCGCATAAATCGGCACATAAATCTGATAAGCAGAAGCGAAATATCCTCTGCCAACTTCTCCGATAAGTGCTGTTAACGGAAGCTTATAAAGTGCACCGATAATAGAACCGATGGCAGTTGCTACCATAAGAACAATAGCACCATTGAGCATCGTTTGTTTCTTTTCAATTTTTTCCAACAAATTCACCTACTAACTTTATTCTCCGAGAAATTCTCTAAGCAGCGAGTCTTTTGGCACAGAATTTTTTTCTATTGCGGGAAATTTATTAAGTGCCGCAATAAGTTTTTGTGCATCTTTATAATTCTCGCTTGTTTCTTCAACTGTAAGCAAAAGCTCAAGAGCCTGTTTTTTCATAACACAGGGCTCATATATATGGATTGAATTTACCGTTACATCTGCATTCCCTTTAAAAGGGAAAAGATATCTGTCTTCGCCGTGCATAACCTTAGGCCAAAGGGAATATGTGTTCTCCACGGTACTGTTTCTGAACTGAAAATCTCTTACCATTCTGCGTATAAAGCGAAGATTTCTTTTGTTTAAAATTATTTTATCGCCATCATAAATACGTGACGAAACACTGATATAAATTTTAAAAAGATTTTCGTGAGGCAATGCATCCGTAATTGCAGGGTTAAGCGCGTGCAGACCTTCGACGATAATAACATCATCTTTCTGCAATGTAATTAAATTCTTTTCATCTTTTCTTCTGCCTGTCATAAAATCAAAAAGCGGCAGTTCACTTTCTGATTGAGTGATAAGTTCCTGCAAACACTTATGAATAAGCTCCAGATCAAGAGAATCTACTGATTCAAAATCATAAGTTCCGTCTTCATTTCTGGGACCTTCGCCGATGTTTTTGTAGAAGTCATCAAGGCTTACTGTATAGGCTTTGTGTCCGTAAGATTCAAGTTTCTCTTTGATTTTGTTTGCAGTTGTGGTTTTACCTGACCCTGAAGGTCCTGCTAACATCACAATTTTTTTACTGCTGTCATTATTGATTTTTTCTGCAATATTTTCAACGATATTTTTATATCTTATTTCTGCTTTTTCAATAAGATTTTCAGGTGCTTTCAAAGCATTTTCTACAATGTAATCAAGCTCATTATTAATATTAGCCAAAGAATCACCTCTCTGAATAGAATCCGTAAATTCTGTTCTTTCTTTCAAATAATTCTGAAAGTCTATCGTTATATTCATAAGGATATTTAAAATTGAAAATCCTTTCAATAACACTTCCGTCAGGCTCTTTAAGTTTTGTAACTGCACCTGCGCCGCAAGCCAGAATAGTGTGACATTCTTCCATCATAAAGATATTATATGCACATTCATACCCTTTCTTGCACCAGCCTACGTTTTCAAGATTCCCGAGAGATTTGCTCTGTCGGTACATATAGTAAGGCTCATAGGCTGACAGTTTTTCGTGAGAAAGATTTATCATATCATTTGCCAGCCTTCCTCCTGAAAGACCTGTCGTATCACCTGCAAGATTGGACGAGCGTTTGAGTGCCAGTGTATGCACCGTTACGTTTTCGGGATTAAGTTCATTTATAATATCAAGAGTGCGCGAAAAGCTTTCAAGAGTATCGCCCGAAAGACCTGCAATCAAATCCATATTGATATTATCAAAGCCCGCTTCTCTTGCCATTTTAAAAGCAGAAATTGTATCTTCTGCCGTATGTTTTCTTCCGATATTTTCAAGAACTTTATCGTTGAAGGTCTGGGGATTTATACTGATACGTGTAACACCTTTTCTTTTGAGAACATCTAACTTTTCTCTTGTAACGGTATCAGGTCTTCCCGCTTCAACAGTATATTCAAAGCAGGTTGACAAATCAAAATTTTCTTCAACCGCAATAAGTAATTTTTCAAGTTGCTCTGCCGTAAGTGTTGTGGGTGTACCTCCACCGAAATAAACTGTTTCCAGAGTAAGGTTCAGGTCTTTTGCAATTTTGCCCGTAAGCCTGATTTCTTCACAAAGATTTTCAACGTAAGGTGCCATAAGTTTTTTTGTTTTCTCAATAGAGTGAGAAACAAAAGAACAGTAATTGCATCTTGTAGGACAAAACGGAATTGAAATATACAGACTGAATGACTGCGGTTTTGAAAGAGATATAATTTTTTCCTCACATTTCGCAACACTCATTGCAAGACGTGTTTTTTCTTCGCTTACAAGGAGTTTTTTTGTAAAATATGAGTGTGCTTTTTCTTCTCCCATTTCTTCGCAAAGCTTAAGCATCAGCTTTGACGGTCTTACGCCTGTAAGAAGTCCCCAACGTGGAATATATCCTGTTATCTCAGTTAATCCTTCAAAAAGCAGGGTTGCAATTTCAAGCTCGAAATCGTCATCTTTTCCGCAGCTTTTTTCAAGAATTTTTTCTGCCTCTTCAAAATATATTTCAACTGAAATTTTTTCATTAACTTTTTCGGTAATAATTTTTCTGGTGCTTTCTTTATCCTCGTTTGTTACTTCGATTTTTTCCAATGGAAAGAAAACACGGCAGAGATTTTCGGTTTCATAATTAAAATTATGACCTTTGTTTACCAATACCATTGACTTAAATCCCTCTTCAGATATCTGTTTCTTACTTTTTCCTGCTGTAAGGTTGTTGCTCTGTTGTGACCGGGATAAACATCATAATTACCCTCAAGGTCTTTAAGACGTTGAAGAGATTTAAGCATAGCAGCCGGGTCTCCGCCTTCCATATCGATTCTTCCGCAGGTAAGACAGAAGAGCGTATCGCCTGTGAGAATTGCTCTTGATTCTTCCATCATATAGCACACAGAGCCGGGTGAATGACCGGGAGTAAGCATAACCTTGATTTTTTCATCACCAAGGAAAAGCTCGTCGCCTTCATCTACAAGAATATCAGCCTTACACCATTCAGGCTCCTGACCTACATGCTGATAAAGGTTATTTTCATGACCCTGAAGACAGTCTGCATCTATACTGCTTATAACAATAGGTGCACCTGTTATATCCTTTGCTTTTTTCACTTCCCACATATGGTCGAAATGACCGTGAGTAAGAAGAATATATTTTACTTTTTTAAGTTTTTTTACTTCTTCCTGAACTACATCAGTAAATCTGCCCGGATCTACAACTGCACCCTCGCCTGTTTTTTCATCACAAAGCACATAGCAATTTACTCCCATTTCACCTACGGGGAATTGTTTGATAATCATATTATTTCTCCTTGGGTTTTATATTACTTTTTAAAACAACAATTAAATATGGTTTTGAAAGGTATATTTTTGCCATAACTGCGTTAAAAGCCTTTGAAATAGCCGCGTATTTCTGCAGACTTTCGCCTTGTTATGACCAAAATCTCCTCTTTCAAAACTGCCTTGCATCTGAAATGCAATAAATTGCGTACAGTCGGGAATTTCTTCTCTGCAGGTATACCGCCGTATATCAAAGAGAAAAATTAACGAATGTGCGTGAGATATTGTATTTCAGACATATGGAATTGCTGTTTTAAAAAGTATTGGAATCGAGAATAATTGTAACGGGTCCGTCGTTGAGAAGTGTTACTTTCATATCTGCACCGAATGAACCGCTTTCAACTTTTTCAACACCGTTTTCTTTTAATTTTGCCATAAAATATTCATATAATCTGTTTGCTTCATCAGGCTTTGCTGCCGCAATAAATGACGGTCGGTTTCCCTTTTTGCAATCGGCACAAAGAGTAAACTGAGATATTACAAGACATGCTGAACAGGTATCAAGAAGAGAAAGATTCATCTTTCCGTTTTCGTCTTCAAAGATACGCATATTTGCCGTTTTCTTTGCAAGCAAATCAGCATCTGCCTCTGTGTCGCCTTCCTGAACACCGAGAAGAATCATAAAACCTTTTTCGATTTCACCGATTGTTTTTCCGTCAACTTTTACATCTGAAAAAGCCACGCGTTGTATAACTGCTCTCATAAATTAAATACCTGCTCTTTCAACGAGAAGTACGCCGTCAATTTTCTGAATTTTTGCCATTACGCTCTTAAGATGTTCTGCACCGCCGACAGTTATTGTTACATTCATTATTGCTCTGCCGTCTTTTACGGAACGCATATTTACAGAATGAATCATAACTCTCATTTCTGCAAATTTGCCTGAAATTTCCGCAAGGAGACCAACTTTATCAATACATACAACAGAGAGTGTTGCGTTGTAATCTTCTTTAAGATTGGAATCCCACAATGCTTTTACCCACCTTGCAGGTTCAGCACAGCTTTCTATATCTTTCGGCACGTTGGGACAATTTCTGTTATGAATTGAAACACCGTGACCGCGTGTGATAAAGCCGATAATGTCATCACCCGGGAGAGGGTTACAGCAATGGGCAAATTTGATGAGGCAATTATCGATATTTTCAACGATAACACCTTCACTGCCCTTTGATTTTTTCTTTGGTGCAGTAACTGCAATTTCATCTACAACAGGTTCGCTTACCTTAACAAGCTTCGTGTAATTTTCTTTTATCTGTGGCATCATTTTCATAATACTGATGCCGCCGTAACCTATTGCTGCATAGAAATCGTCAACATTTGGCATATGCTGACGCTCCGCAAGAGCTTTGATGAATTCTTCATAAGAAGCATTGTCAAGAATAATCTTGTTTCTTCTGAATTCTCTTTCGATTTCAGCTCTGCCTTCTTCGATATTTTCCTTACGTCTTTCTTTCTTGAACCATCCGCGGATTTTAGTTCTTGCAGAACTTGTTTTGACGATTTTAAGCCAGTCTCTGCTGGGGCCTTTTCCTTGCTGTGACGAAGTTAAAATTTCAATAATCTGACCTGTTTTAACAACAGAATCAATAGGTACAATTCTTCCGTCAACCTTTGCACCTACCATTTTGTTACCTACAGCAGAGTGGATAGCATATGCAAAGTCAATAACAGTTGAGCCTGCAGGAAGAGGGAACACGTCACCTTTAGGAGTAAACACGTAAACTTCTTCAGGCACAAAGTCACTCTTGATAGTTGAAACAATATCTTCAACTGTGTCAGATTCCTGTTGTGTTTCAAGAAGCTGTCTTACCCATGCAAGTCTTTCATCAATTTTTGCTTTTGTATTTTCGCCAAGCTTATATTTCCAATGGGCAGCAATACCGTATTCAGCAGTATAGTGCATTTCCCATGTTCTTATCTGGACTTCAAACGCAATACCCTCTTTACCGATAACCGTTGTATGCAAAGACTGGTACATATTAGGCTTGGGAGTTGAAATATAATCCTTGAATCTTCCGGGAATGGGAGTAAACATATCGTGGATTATACCAAGACAGTTATAACAGTCAATAACTGAATCAACTATAATCCTGACTGCATAAATATCATAAATTGCACCGAAATCCTTGTTCTGCATATACATTTTTCTGTAAATGCCGTGAACACTCTTGATTCGACCTGCAATTTTCGGTTCTTTTATAACTGTAGAAATCCGCTCTTTGATTCTCACTTTGATATCTTCAAGGAATCTCTGTCTTTCATCCATCTGATTGCCAAGCTTTGTTTCAATTTCCTTATATCCCACAGGGTCGAGGAAACTGATAGCAAGGTCTTCAAGCTCTTCTTTGATTGTTCTGATACCGAGACGGTGTGCAAGAGGTGCATAAATTTCAAGTGTTTCAAGAGCCTTGTCACGTCTTTTCTGCGGTCTCATAAACTCAAGAGTACGCATATTGTGAAGTCTGTCGGCAAGTTTGATGATAATAACGCGGATATCCTCGCTCATTGCAAGGAGCATTTTTCTTATATTTTCCGCCTGCTCTTCTTCACGTGTTGAAAGAGGCACTTTACCGAGTTTTGTAACGCCGTCAACAAGTTTTGCAACGTCTTCACCGTAGTCATTTTTAACTTTTTCAATGGAAACATCTGTGTCTTCCACAGTATCATGGAGAAGTGCTGCGACAACTGACTGATAGTCCATACACAAATCAACAAGAATTGATGCCACTTCAACAGGGTGAATAATATACGGCTGCCCTGAATAACGGAGTTGTCCGTCGTGAGCATTGCGTGCAAAAGTATATGCCTTGTCAATTTTTTCTACTTCTTCTGCAGTAAAGTTTTTTACCAGCTTTTCCCGTAATTCTTTATATCCGTTTTCATTTGTCACAGTT
The DNA here is from genome assembly GCA_045632485.1 of Acutalibacteraceae bacterium. Classification (GTDB taxonomy): domain Bacteria; phylum Bacillota; class Clostridia; order Oscillospirales; family Acutalibacteraceae; genus SIG575. Next base: position 3,119 of record JAZQWT010000082.1, on the reverse strand, counting down.
TCTCACCCCTTTGAGAGACTCAATAAAATCTCTGATTTATTCAAATCCACTTTACTCTGGTTTTCAGTAAGATTGATAGTTTTTTTGTTTGCATCTCTTACAATAAGACCCATTTCCTCAAGCACATCAAGGCTTACCTTGACTGCACAGAGTTTTTTGGCATCTTCATTTATTCTGAAACAAAGTGCTTCATCAGATTTCTTCCAGCTTCCCTGCCTCAGAACACGGAAAACTTTTCCTACAAAATCTCTGTCAGGACAAAGCAACTGTTTTTCTTCGTTCGTTAAAATTTCTTTTCTTCTGAATTTCTCATAAAGCTTTTCAGACATAATTACGTCATCTTCGTTCATATGAGAAAAACGTATATCGCGTATAATTACAGACACTTTTACTGTGCCCATATATTCATTTTTGTCCAGAATTGCAGCAATATCAACTGTGTCACCTTCCGAAAAATCAAAAGTTTCAGGGCTGACACCGAAACGCATTGCAAAAATTCTGTTATCACCTTTTGAGAGTGAAAGCTTTGTGTGCCTGTTCTGGGAAACACCTTCGATTTTATCGATTTTCATTCCCATAATTGCAAACACAGGCTGATTGTTGCCTGCACCGAAAGGTTCAAGCATATGCAATTCGTCAAGTAAATCAACATTTATATATTTAGGACTGATTCTGCAATCTATTTTCAGTTGAGGATGGGGCATTTCCATTTCTGCCGCATATTCATTGATTCTTTTTCTGAATTCGGGAATTTTATCAACCTCAACACCGAAACCTGCCGCAAGAGTATGTCCACCGAAATGGTCAAGGCAATCACTTACCGCAGAAAGTGATTCAAAAAGAGAAAATCCCTCAATACTTCTGCCTGAGCCTTTGCCCATACCGTCTTTTGTGCTGATAACAAGACAAGGTCTTGCATACTTTTCTGTAAGTCTGGCAGCTACAATTCCGATAACACCGCTGTGCCAGTCTTCACCATCTACCACTATTACTCTGTCGTAAATCATATTGCCGTTTTGTTCAAGCTTTTCTTCTGCTTCGGCAATAATTTTCATTTCTGTCTGCTGTCTTGAGATATTGGCCTGATTTATTTCTTCTGCAAGATACGTTGCTTCTTCTTTGTCTTCGCTTAAAAGCAGTTTGAGTGCTCTGTCTGCATTTCCCATTCTGCCTGCAGCATTTATACGTGGCACAAGTGTAAATGCAACATTTGATGAAGTAAGTTCGTGAGAAAGCATTCCTGTTACTTCTTTAAGAGCTGCAACACCGGGACGCGATGCTTCATTGAGTTTTTCAATACCGCATTTCACAAACAATCTGTTTTCGCTTCTCAACGGTACAACATCACCTACCGTACCGATAGATACAAGGTCAGCATATTCATTCAGAACTTCTTCGTCACAGTCTGAAAGTGCTTCTATCAGTTTAAAAGCAACACCAACACCTGCCCATTCACAGAAAACGCCGTCAAACTCTTCTCTGTAAGGGTCTATAACAGCCACAGCATCAGGTAAAATATCTCCCGCTCTGTGGTGGTCGGTTACAATAAGCTCCATTCCGAGAGCTTTGATTTTTTCTGCTTCAAGAATGGCACTGATGCCATTGTCAACGGTGATAATGAGATTCACATCACGTTCTTTTATTTTTCTCACCGCATCAAGGTTCATTCCGTAGCCCTCGGTCAGTCTGTCGGGAATATAGTACTGCACGTCAGCACCCCGGGACTGCAGATAAAGATACAGAAGTGCAGTTGAACTTACACCGTCTGCATCGTAATCGCCGTAAACCATAATCCGCTCAAAATTTTCAATCGCTTTTCTGATTCTTGCAACTGCCTTTTCCATATCCGGCAGTTCATAAGGGTCAACGATAAATGCGTTTTCATCGCTGAGGAATGCTTCCAATTCTTCTTCATCTTCAAAATTTTTGCACGCCAGAAGCACCGCTGCGAAAGGACTCAAAGAATACCTTTCGGCGATGTCTGCTGCATACTCTTTATCAAAATTTGAAAATACCCATTTTTTACGGCTCATTGTATTTCTCCGTGAAATTAAATTTAATAATATATTTTACCACAAATTCTCATTTGGTGCAACTCTTACATTTTAAAAAATTTATTAATATCATCACAAGTGCGGCAAAGCCAAGGTATCCGAAAACAGGATAAATAAAGCCTATAAGGTCTGAGAAACCGACAAGACTTAAACCAAGACCAAGAATACAAATTACCGCTACTGTAATATAACGTTTTTTCTTTAATTTTTCGCTTTTAAGCTCCGTATATGTTACAAGTGCCACAACGCTTGAAAGTGAAGTGCCCAGCATTCCTCCGAAAAGAAGAAAAGCATAAATAAAGCCAAGAATCGGATTCAGTTTCTGTGCCACAAACAACATAGGAAGTTCTGTGGTTACACTCTGAGAAAAAACTCCTGTTACAAGAAGAATTCCGAGAGCAATCACGAACAGAATCGCCCCTCCGATGCTGACACCTGCAAAAACTGTTTTTTTACTTTTCACTTTGTCGCCGAGAGGAGTAAGAATGCCGATTGAGCCAAAAATATTATATGAAACAAAAGCAAAAGCACTGATTATCCAGCTTGAAAGCAACGGATTACTGCCCTTTGCTTCAGCCGTAATTCCAGGCATACCGTTTTTTGAAAGAGTGTAGATGCATATTCCTGCAGTTATAACAACAAGCACAGGCACAAAAAACGAGAAAACACTTACCATTGCACCGATTCCTTTTATTGCAAGTAATGCCACAACGGCACAGAAAATCAATGCCCCCAGCCATTGAGGCAAAGAAAAAACTTCTTCAAAAAGAGCACCGGCACCCGCAGCCATTATCACAAGAATTCCGAACAAAAACACTTCCTGCAAAACAGCAAAGATTTTTCGCAGTACGGGAATTTCTTTCATTATAACAACTTTGTCCATTTCACTGATTCCTGTTTTCATCGAAAAACGGATAAGCACAATTCCGAACAGAACCTGCAGAATAACAGCAAGTAAAAGACCTATGTAACCGTTCATTCCGAAAGAAGAAAAGAACTGCCATAATTCTTGTCCCGAAACATAGCCTGCACCGAGAAAACATCCTGCAAATGTAAAGCATAAAC
>JAZQWT010000081.1:0-36266 GCA_045632485.1 Acutalibacteraceae bacterium | reverse complement strand
GTACCGCCCGGTGAGCATACACGGTCGGCAAGTTCTACGGGATGAATACCGCTTTGCCTGATAAGCTCTGCACTGCCAAGCACAGTTCCTTCGGCAATCATATCAGCTTCATCACCGAGTCCTTTTTCTTTACCTGCCTTTGCAAGTGCAGAAACAAATTCAGCAGTTAATTCTTCTGTGGCAGCTTTAAGTTTGTCTCTTATATCCATTTTAATACCTCTTTGGGGAAATCAGATTTCTTCCTGCTTATTGTTTTTTGAAAGTTTACCTTTCCACAGTGGCGGGCAGAAAATAATGTTTCCGAATGTGTTTGAAAGCTTTGCAACGACATCAAGAATGATGTTTGTTTTCATTCCTTCAAATCTGTATTTGTTGTCAAGTGTTTCATAAAGATTGGGACTTAATGAACTTCTGACTGAAATTTTATTCTTTTTGAATGTGAAATTCAGAGTTCTTATTTCAGGAATTTCCATTGTAAACACCTGAACAGTAAGAGTGCCGTCATGCTGCCAGGCACCGTATGCAAGCATATGAATCTGTAAATCGCATAACTGCACCTTGCTGATGCGTCTTTTACCGTCAAAATTCACGCAGAGACTGTTCTTAGGTGAATTAGCTTCTGTCCAACTGATTTCAGCATAATCCTCATAAAATTTAAAATCAAGGTTGTTGATTTTACCGGGTCTTACTGCAAGGGGAAAAACGGCTGAAAGGGGAAGCATTGAAGCAAATTTCTGAGGCAGTAATTTGTACATGTTACCGTTAAGACCTGCTTCTGTTGCAAGGTTACGGGGAGAAACAGGAAGAACATCGTATGAAAAATTATTGAGTTCTGCCTTGAAGTCTTCTGTGATTTCTGCAGGAATTGCGCTAAGGTCATCTTTGAATGCAAAGGGGAAATATTTATCAACAAGGTCAAAAATTGCTTTATGTGTGATGTCACTGCAATTAATTACTACACAGGCATCATGGTTGGGATATACAAAAGAGAACTGTGAATAAAGTCCCTCAAAGCGATAGTAGCCGTCAGCACGTCCGCACCATATGTTGTAACCGTATCCCAGGTCTTTTGCATCAAGGCCGTAAAGACCGCGTGTGTAGGGTGTTATCATTGCCTCTACCCAGCCTTCGGGAATAATCTGCATACCGTTCCAGACACCGTTCTGAAGGAAGCATTGTGTGATTTTAGCCATATCTTCAATTGTAAGGAACAAACCCCATCCGCCTGCATCAAAGCCTTTTCTGTCTTTGTCCCAATGCTGAAAATCAATTCCGAGGGGTTCAAAGAATCTGGGACGGAGATATTCAGAGATTGTCTGACCTGATACTTTGGAAAGCATTCTGCCGAGTATATATGTATTTTCACTGATGTATTTGAATTTTTCGCCCGGCTTGCCTGAATATTTTGATTTTACAAAACTGTCAAGCCAGTCGTTTCGTTCTTTGTCATCAAAAATACTTATAGATTTGCCTGCTGTCATCATAAGCAGGTGGCTGACATTTATTCCGTTGGTTTTCTTAAGCTGCTGTTCGTTATATGAATCTGAGAAAAGCTCGTTAAATGTTGTGTCCATACGAAGGAGTCCTTCGTTTATTGCAAAGCCTATTGCAACAGTAGTTACAACCTTTGAGAAAGAAAACATTGTATGAGGCATTTCTGCAATGAAAGGGAATTTTGTACACTCTGCCACAACTTTTCCGTGACGAAGCACCATAATGTTTTTGAATCTGTAGCCTGAAGCTTTGAGTTCATTGAAGAAATCCTGTAAGACGTATGTGTCAACGCCTGCTTCTTCAGGACAAACAGCTCTGCTGATTTTTTGTTCGTACGTGATTGACATAGTTATCCCTCCTGAAACAAAATATTATAAATAATCTGTAACTATAATTATCATATGGGTATCATCAACAGCATAAAGCACTTCTTCCTGTGTAATGTTTTTGCCTGCTGCAGTGCCTGCGGAATACAGAATGCTGTATATTCCGTTCATATCAAAAAGTTCTCTCTTTGCTTCTTCAAGAGCTTTACGGTTTTTTAGTTTGAAAGAAAACGTTTCGTTGCCGAGAGTAATTTGCTTTGCCAGCTCTGAAGTAAGATTATTTTTTGCCGAATTATCATAGGTGTCGAAAATAATGTTGTTTTTTACATAATAATTTTCATTATCTTCTGTGCAGGTATCTTCAAAACGCGAATCAACAGTATGTGTTTCTGCGATTTCTTTATCTGTAATATTGAAATAAGCATACTTGTTTTCTGCTTCACTGTCGCAGGGGTCATCCCATGTTGTATCAACATGGTAGTACCCGGAATTAACTTTAATAATATTCCAGGCATGCCCTTCATCAGTGTTGTCGTTTGTCTTTGTTGTGCCGTACACAAGATAATTTTCAATATCCATAGCATCAAGCAGATACTTCATAGCTTTTGCATATCCTTCGCAGGAAGCAGAGCCTCTCACAAGGCATCCGTAGCTTGATGAATAAATTCCGCCTACTTTTTCAACATAGTCACATTTGTCTATGATGTAATCGTGAACATAAAGCTCCTTGTCGTAGTCATCAGTAAAAGAAGCTGTTCTTCTGAGAACATTATCTTTTATTTCAGAAAGCTCTCTCATAGCAGAAGCGTATTCATTTTCGTCCATAATGTATTGGGGAATGAAGTAACTTATGCCGAAGCTTGTCTGGATAGTGCAGCTTTCACCGAGAAACAGATAATCAGGATTATCATAATGAAGTGCATCAAAAACATCTGATAAGCCTTCATCGTCGATTTCAGGGATACGGATTTTTTTCGGAAGCTGCTTTATATCGTCAGCAATAAGTTCGTAAACAATTTTTTCATCATCTTCAAGACGTGAATAATAATATCCGCTGTAATTTCCTGCGGGTGTTTCGGGGATTTTTTCAAAAACATCAGATATATCTGCATTACCTGCACACATTGACCATAACGCGATTCCTGATACTGTGCCGAGAAAAAGAACTCCGATAAAAGTGAAAAATTTCTTAAACAAATCTATCACTCCCTGAAATCGCGCACATCAGAAACAACGGTGTATTTCTTTTTCACCTTATCGCTTGAAAGCACAACTATATGGTCTTTGTAAGAAATAAAATCAACTACAGAAATGTTACTGTCTGTCTGATTAATTATGTTGGAATAAATCATATTTCTGTTTTCGAGACTTGTCTGATTACAGTACTGCCTGAACATCTGTAAAACCAGGTCAGCTCTGAAAGAATAAGTTTCTTCACCGGCAGAATATGTTATAAGCTTGTAAACGACATCGTCTGTAATTGTGTGTTCACCTTTTTTGAATGAGATGGTGTCAGCATCCTTTTTGAAAATCATATTTTTATCAAAAGTAACAGTAAGTTCATTGAAATTCGCAATAATTCCCTCGATACTGCCTTCCTTGCAGCCGATGTATTTATGAAAATCCACACCGGTGTATTCGTTTACACATTCAATCAGCTGAGAAACTCCCGCGTATTTATAACAGTCGGCGGCGTTTGCTTTTTTCAGATTGCAGGTAAAAATTTTCTCAGAAACAGGAATCGGTAAAGCTATTATTTCTTTTTTATCCATATTTACTTTTACTGCACAGAGGAATTTTACAGCCGTTTCGTCGTCATCGGTGATATATAACAGAATATTTTCTTCACCTGAAACATTTTTTACGGTGTATTTTTTTTCGTCACCCTCTACAACTACATCTGAACGTCCGATTGCATTCTCAAGATCAAAATCGTAAGATAATAACAGAAAGAAAGTCGCAAGCAGAACAACCACGACTGCAGAGCCGAGGAAAATAAGAATATTCTTTTTTAATTTATCCTTTTTTTGTTCGTCATGAGTTTTAAAAACAACATCAGAGTTGCCGCGCCATAACCAGTTCACAAGACGTTCTCCTTTTACCAGTCAAATTTTGTCAGTTTACCTTCGCATAAAAGTTCAGGGAAACCCCATTGCCTTAACACTTCAAACGCACCTACACAGACACAGTTTGAGAGATTCAGGCTTCGTGCATGTGAGGAATTGATCATAGGCATTCTTACGCATCTTTCAGGGTTTGCGTGTAATAATTCCTCAGGCAGACCTTTTGTTTCTTTACCAAAAAACAGATATGTATTTTCAGGATATTTTATGTCAGAATAAATATGACGTGCCTTTGTTGAAAAATAAAAGTATTCACCGTCATTTTTTTCATAAAAATCGTTGATATCTTTATAGTAAGTTATATCAAGCAGGTGCCAGTAATCAAGACCTGCGCGTTTTAATTTTTTATCGTCAATCTTAAATCCCATAGGCTCAATAATATGAAGTCTTGCACCGGTTGCAGCGCAGGTTCTTGCAATATTGCCTGTATTCTGGGGGATTTCGGGTTCAACAAGTACTATATTTAAAGAAGGCATTATTATTCTCTCCCTTTCGAATTATTATTATACCATTTATCGCAATGCTTTTTCAATATTTTCTTGACATTTTTCTCAAATCAATACGAAAACTATATTTGTCGCAAGACAAAACAGTAAAAAGGAGGAAGAAAAATGAAAAAAACAAGTTCAAAAAATATTATGACAGGTATCGGTGTGGCAATGGCTGTCGGCAGTGCAGCAACACTTATCGGCAGTTCAATGATGTCTAAAAACCCCACAATGTCAAGTATGAAAAAGAATGCGGAGAAAGCAATCAAAAACTTTGGCAGTTACCTGGGAAGTATGTAATGAAACAGCGTTGTGCTTTTTTTAGCACAACGCTGTTTAAAGTTTATTTCACTTTTAAGTTTCAATTCCTGCAAACTGGTTATTGTAAAGGTTATAGTAACAGCCTTTTTTCTCCAGTAATTCTTCGTGGTTACCGCTTTCTGCGATTGTACCGTTGTCGATTACTATAATTTTATCTGCATCGCGGATCGTTGAAAGTCTGTGGGCGATAATCAGACTTGTTCTGTTTTCCATAAGCTTGACCATTGCAGACTGAATTCGCATCTCTGTTCTTGTGTCAACAGACGATGTAGCTTCATCAAGAATAAGAATTTTCGGGTCAGCAAGAACAGCTCTGGCAATTGAAAGTAACTGTCTTTGTCCCTGACTTAAATTACTTCCGCCTTCTGACAATTGAGTGTCGTAAGATGATTTGAGACGGGTGATAAATCTTTCTGCGTTTGCGGTTCTGGCTGCGTTTGCAATTTCTTCATCAGTTGCATCAAGATTTCCGTAAAGAATATTTGATTTGATGCTTTCGCTGAAAAGAACTGTGTCCTGAAGAACTATAGCAATAGTCTTTCTCAACTCGTCTTTGGGAATATCAAAGATACTTTTGCCGTCAATAGTAATTTCACCGCTGTCTATGTCGTAAAAACGTGTAAGCAGATTTACAATAGTTGTCTTGCCTGAACCTGTAGCACCGACTATTGCGATTTTCTGACCTTGTTTTACGTCAAGAGAGAAGTTTTTGAGTACCTGTTTTTCTTCATTATAGCCGAAACATACGTTTTTAAAGCTGATGTCACCGCGTACATTTTCTGCTTTGAATTCTTCCTTGCCGTCATCTTTTTCAGCCTCTGAATCCATAACTGCAAAGATTCTTTCTGCACCTGCAATAGAGTTCTGAATAAGTGCATATTGGTTTGCAATTTCGTTTATGGGACGTGAAAGCTGTTTTGAATAAAGGATGAAGGCCTGAATAACACCGACTGTGATTATTCCGTCTTCCGCAAGAACTCCGCCGATGTGACTTGCCTTGAATGCAAAATATGCACCTGAAAGTGCAACGAGAATGAAACTCAGGTTGGAAATAATATTCATCAGAGGTCCCATTGAACCGCTTAAAACCTGTGCTTTGATTGCGACTTTTCTGAAACGTGATGAAATGGAGTTGAACTCATTTTTTGATTTCTGTTCTTTAGAAAAAGCAACAACAGTTTTGTAGCCTGTTACCATTTCTTCTACATGGCCGTTCATTTCACCAAGCACAGCCTGTTGTTCTTTATAAAAACGACGCATATATTTTGACATATTTGCACTGACAATTATTGTAAGTATAACTGTCAGTACGCTGATAAGCGTCATAAGAGGGGAATAAAGAATCATTATAACGATTGAACCGAGAACACTTAAAACTGCAGAGATAAGTGCTGCAACAGACGCTGAAACGGTGTTTGAAATGTTTTCAACGTCGTTTGTCATTCTGCTCATAATATCGCCGTGGTTGTGTGTGTCAGTATATTTTATGGGCAGTCTTACAAGGCGGTGGAAAAGGTCAAAACGAAGTTTTCTTACCGTTGCGGTTGAAAGCTTTGCAGAGAATAACCCTTGAAAATACGTAAACAAAGAAGAAATGATGTAAATAATCACAAGGACAATAAGTGTGGAAAGAAATGCTTCTCTGTCTACTGTCAGTCTGTTATCTGTAAGTGTGATAAGGTCTATAGCCTTTTGTTGTAATGCAGGTGCAACAATGTTCAAAACTGTGATTACAAGCATTACAAATGTAAGTGAAATGAAAAGATATTTGCTTTTGCCGATATAGGAAAGAAGTTTTTTCAGAGTACCTTTTGTGTTTTTAGGCTTTTCAACTGTCATAACAGGACCGGGACCTCTGCCCGGTCTTCCCATAGGGGGTGGTCCGCCGGGTCTCATATCTTTTCCGGGAGGTCCTTTGAAAGGAGGTGCATTTTTAATTTCAGCCATTTACAACATCTCCCTTCTTTATCTGTGATTCGTAAATATCGCGGTAAACGTCGCTGGTTTCGAGGAGTTCATCGTGTTTTCCGATTGCAACAAGGCTGCCGTCATCGATAACTGCAATTCTGTCGCAGTTTTTAATGCTTGCAATTCTCTGTGCAATTGTAATAACAGTTGTGCCTTTCATATGTTCAAAAAGTTTTTTACGAAGACGTGCCTCTGTAGAAAGGTCAAGGGCAGATGTACTGTCGTCAAAAATCAGCACGTCAGGTTTTTTGAGAATTGAACGTGCAATAGACATTCTCTGCTTCTGTCCGCCTGAAAGAGATGCACCTTTTTCAGCTACATATCCTTCATATTGGTCAGGCATATGCTCAATAAATTCACGTGCCTCTGCAATTTCTGCAGCAGTTTTTATTTCTTCTTCGCTTGCACTTTCATTGCCCCAACGCAGATTTGAATTTACTGTGCCTGAAAAAAGTTCGGTTTTCTGCATAACAATGCTGATTTTATCGCGAAGACTCTGCAAATCAATTTCACGTACATCAGTGCCGTCAATTTTAACAGCACCTGCAGTTACATCATAAAAGCGTGCAATAAGGTTGATAAGCGATGTTTTACCTGAACCTGTTGAGCCGAGAATGGCAATGTTTTCGCCTTTTTTGATTTTAAGGTTAAGGTTATTGAGAACAGTTTTACCCTCAAATCCGGGATAGAAGAAATCAACATTTTCAAATTCGATTTCACCGATTGAATCGATTACCTTACTGCCTGTTCTGATAACAGGTTCGGTTTCAAGAATTTCATTGATTCTGTCAGCAGATGCTTTTGCTCTTGTGATAGACTGGAACATCATACTTACCATTATGATTGAATGGAGAATCTGTGTGATGTAAGTGATTGCTGCCATAACGCTACCGATTTTCATTTCAGTTGCAGCAGCCTGAATTCTTTCACCGCCGATAAAAATAATTGCAACTACTGAAAGGTTAAGTACAATTGTAAGCACAGGGCCGAGAATTGCCATGGTTTTATGTACCTTAAGAGTTGTGTCTGTAAGGTCATCGTTAGCACGGGAGAAACGTTTTGTTTCAAAATCTTCACGTACGTACGCTTTAACAACTCGTGCACCCGATACGTTTTCCTGAACAACGCTGTTGACTTTATCAAGCTTTTTCTGAACAATTTTAAACAGGGGAGAGGCTTTGCCGATAATTATGAACATTGCAATAAGTTCAATAGGCAACGCAATAGCAAGTACTATACCGAAATCAACATTCAACCTGAGCATCATTATAATTCCGCCCATAGACATCATAAATGAGCGCACAAACATTCTCAGAGCCAGGTCAACAAATTGCTGAATAAGGTTTATGTCAGTTGTCATTCTTGTAACGAGTGAGCCTGTTGTGAATTTATCTGTCTGCTGGAAGGATAAATCCATAACCTTTGAGAATGCATCGTTTCTCAGGTCGCGGCTGAAAGAGTGTGATGTAGCACCGCTGAAAGCAGAAGACCCTACACCGAAAATACCTCCGTAGACTGCTAAAAGAAACATCAGAAGTCCTGTTTTTATAATCAGTTCAAAATCGTGTCCTAAAACACCATCGTCAACAATTTTTGACATAAGCGTTGGCAATATCAGGTCAATCAGCACTTCACCAATCATCGTCAGCGGTGTCATAAGTGCAAAAAACCAGTATGGTTTTAAATATTTAATCAGTTTCATTTGCTTGCCTCCATATCCTGAAGAAGATTGTTTGTGATTTTTTTCAGATATTCTTTAAGCTGATTCATTTCATCATCTGAAAAATTTTTAAACATAACTTTCTCTGTTTCTTTGCATTTGGAAATGAAAAATCTTTCACACTCTTTGCCTTTTTCCGTAAGTGTGATGTAGCTTTTTCTTAAATCCTTTTCGTCAGCTGTTCTTGTGATAAGCTTTTCCTGCTCCATTTTACCAAGTTGAACACTGATAGAAGGAGCTTTCATGTGAGTAAGCTTCACAAGCTCATTCTGAGTGAGTCTGTCATTGTGGGATAAGTGAAAAACAATTCTTCTGTACCCTTGAGGAAAACCTGCTCTTTCAGTTTCTCTTCTTACACGTCCGTCAAAAAGACGTGAAACATCGTTTATAAGCATACCTTCAGTCAGATTTTCAAAATCAGGGCTTAAATTATGCATATGATGAGGTTTATCGTGCATAAAAAACACCTCTCTGAATTATTTAGTTACCTAACTAATTATATGCAGAGCAGTGTTTTTTGTCAATAAAAAAACTGCCCAAAAATCGGGCAGTTTGGAGAGGATTATTTTACTGTGCCTTGAAGTAGAATTTTATGCTTTCACCATCACGTTCTTGTTTGTTTGTAAGGTTGATGCCTGCATTCATAAGGAATGCACCTGAATAAACCTTGCCGGTTTTTTCTTCCACATATTTCTTTTCGGGGTCAAGTCCTTTGAGTTTAAGAATGAATGTGGGCATATCGCGGTCATAACGCATTGTAACTGCAGTTGCAAGAACTTCAGTTTTATCAGGTGAAACAAATGACCATGCACATCTGAAATGGTTGAAATAGGGGTCAATAAGTCTGTAAAGGTCACCGTAATGGATAAGGTCATAATACTTGTGATATTCTTTAACCTGTTCTTTAACAAGTTCTTTTTCGTCATCTGTCAGCTTGTTTGGATCGAGTTCATATCCGAATGTACCCCACAGAGCAACGTCGCCTTTTGTTTCGTAATTTGTTCTGCTGCAATCTGAAACGTGAGCACCCATAGTTGAAGCAGGGTAGCAGATTGAAGTGCCGAACTGTATTGTAAGTCTTTCAATGGGGTCAGTCTGGTCACTAGCCCATATCTGGGGTGAATAGTAAAGCATACCGGGGTCGAATCTTCCGCCGCCGCCTGAGCAGTTTTCAAAGAGAATGTCAGGGAAAGCCTTAGTAAATCTGTCCATAAGGTCATATGTACCTAAAATGAAACGATGGAAGAATTCCTGCTTTTTGTCTGCAGGAAGAAGTGCAGAACCTGCATCGGAAATGTTACGGTTGAAGTCCCATTTTACATAGTCGATTTTATGTTTTGAAAGAACTGAACACATCTGATTGAAAATGTTATCTCTTACGTCTTCACGTGAAACGTCAAGCACCAACTGACGTCTGCCAAGCATAGGTTCTCTGCCTTCAACATGAACACACCAGTCAGGATGAGCACGGTAAAGGTCAGAATCAGGAGAAATCATTTCAGGCTCATACCAGATACCGAATTTAAGTCCGAGAGCATTGACTCTTGAAATAAGGGGATCAAGTCCGCCCGGAAGTTTTTCTTCGTTGACATACCAGTCGCCGAGAGAACAGTTGTCGGCATTTCTTACACCAAACCAACCGTCGTCCATAACGAGCATATCCATACCTGCTTCTTTTGCTCTTTCTGCGAAAGAAACGAGCTTGTCAGTGTCAAAATCAAAATATGCTGCTTCCCAGCTGTTGATAAGAAGAGGACGTTTTTCGTGTTTGTATTTACCGCGGACAAGGTTGTTGTTATAAAGTCTGTGATAAATACGGCTCATTTCGCCAAGACCTTTGTTTGTGTAAACCATAACGCATTCAGGTGTTGTGAAGCTTTCACCTGATTCAAGATGCCATGAGAAATCTTCAGGATTGATACCCATAATGAAACGTGTTGTTGCATTGAAATCACATTCGGCAACTGCAGAGAAGTTACCGCTGTAAACAAGGTTAAAGCCCATAGCATCGCCCTGTTCTTCACCTGCACCGTGTTTTAAAAATGCAACAAAGGGGTTGTGGCAATGGCTTGATGCACCACGTTTACTGTGAATTCCCTGAAGTCCGTGAGCAAGTCTTCTCTGTTCGCGGCTTCTTTCTTTTGCGTGTCTGCCGTAGAAAGTAATCATATCATAATCCATTTCAGGCATATTTACGCAAAGGCTGAAAGCACGTTTGATGTCCATAGCTTTGTCGGAAGCGTTTGTAATAATAGCACTTCTTGTCATAGCACCCATTTTCTCAAAAACAGTATAACGCAAAGTAACTTCTGCGCCTGTTACCTTGTCTTCTGTATAAATGTCGAGAGTGTCTGCTTCGTCGTCATTGTTTGCATAAACATAAGGCAGGGGAGAAAGTGAGGGCTTACCCTTGTAGATTTTGTGACCTTTGTAACGGATGTCTGTTGTTGTATCGCCGTTTGCATTTCTGATTGAAAGGGCAGAAACGCGGAAATCAGCAGCACCGTTTGTGCCGTATTCCATGGGTGCACAGTCGGGGGTAAAGCCGTTTTCACCGATAACGGGGTTAGCAAGGCTGAAAGATGCGTTTGTGTTTCTGTCAATCAGATCACCAACACAAGTTTCGGGAATCGGAGCACCGTAATAGTAGTTTAAAATATAGTTTTCTTCATAGATTCCGATAAGGTATGTAGACTCGCAAGTGTCAAGCTTAAAAACCTTATTTTCTGAATCAAAAATTATCATAAGAACACCTCCGTGTTATTTTAACGAAAATATTTTACCATATATTTCAAACTATTGTCAATGAATAAAAAGTTTGATATAATACACACATAAAGGCGGTGGAAAAATGTTTAATTTTTTCGTAAAAGATAATTCCCGCGAGGGTAATTGTTATTACATTGAAGGTGCAGATTTTAACCATATTAAAAATGTTGTAAGAATGCACGCAGGTGATGAAATTCTTGTCAGTGAAAACGGAGTAAGCCACTTGTGTGAAATCAGAAGCCTTGAGGGTGAAACATGTGTTGCTGAAATTATAAGAGAAAACTATCAGAACACAGATCTGCCCGTTGAAATTCATCTTTTTCAGGCTCTCCCCAAGGGTGACAAAATGGAGTTTATTATCCAGAAAACTGTTGAACTGGGTATGGATAAGATTTACCCCGTTGAGATGAAAAGATGCGTTGTAAAGCTGGATGATAAGAAAAAGAAGTCTAAAGTACAGCGTTGGCAGGCTATTTCAGAGAGTGCAGCCAAGCAGAGTAAACGCTGCAAAATTCCGCAGGTTGAAGATGTTTTAACATATAAGCAGGCAATGGAAAAAGCCAAAGAAATGGATTTGTTTTTAGTTCCCTTTGAAAGCAAAAGGGGAATGCTTGATACAAAAGATGCATTGAACGAAATCAGATCAGGAATGAAAATCGGCATAATAATTGGCCCGGAAGGCGGATTTGAAGATAAAGAAGTTGAGGAAGCAATTTCTGCAGGCGGGAAAACAGTTTCTCTCGGTTCAAGAATTTTAAGAACAGAAACCGCCGCAATGACTGCTGTCGGAATGGTAATGCTTCACGTGGAGATGAATATTGAATAATGAAAAATTTACCTGAAAAATTCAAAGAACGTATGCAAATGCTTTTGAAAGATGAATATGATGATTTTGTAAATGCCGTAAACGGTGAGCCTGTAAAAGGCTTCCGTGTTAATACTGAAAAAATTTCAGTGGAAGATTTTGAAAAAATCAATGTTTTCGGCAGTGAAAAAATCCCGTATGTTCACAATGGATTTTATCTTGATTATGAAAAAGCGGGCAACCATCCTTATCACCACGCAGGTATGATTTATATTCAGGAACCGGGAGCAATGGCACCTGCTGAATGTATTGATATAGATGAAGATTGGTATGTGCTTGATATGTGTGCATCACCGGGCGGAAAAAGCACCCAGATTAAGAATAAACTGGGTAAAAACGGTCTTCTTGTTTCAAACGAAATTATTCCGTCAAGATGTAAAATTTTAACGGGCAATATTGAAAGATTAGGTCTTGAAAACTGCGTTACAACTTGTATGGATACATCCCGTCTTGCAAAGACTTTTCCCGAAACTTTTGACCTTATTATGGTTGATGCGCCTTGCTCAGGTGAAGGAATGTTCAGAAAAGATGATGTTGCCGTAGAAGAATGGTCGGAAGAAAATGTAAAAATGTGTGCCGACAGACAAGAAGAAATTCTTGAGAATGCAGTTAAATGCCTGAAAGATGGCGGATATATTGTATATGCAACCTGCACCTTTTCTCTTGAAGAAAACGAAATGACAGTTTGCAAATTCCTTGAAAATCACCCTGAATTTGAACTTTTGCCTGTTAATGAAAATGTTAAAAATCACACTTCAGACGGCGTTTTTTACGAGGGTTGTACGTGTGAAAATATTCATTTTACTCGCAGATTTTATCCCCATAAATCAAAGGGCGAGGGTCAGTTTATGGCGCTTCTTCATAATAAAAATGTGCCGTATGAAAATAAAAAAGTTCCGCCCGTAAAGCAGGAAAAAATTGATAAAATAGTTTTTGATTTCCTTGACAGCACTCTTGTTACTTATAAAAAAGAAAATGTTGTTATGTATAACGGAAATCCTGTTTATTTCACACCTGATTTTGGAGTGAAAAAAGGTACTGCCTTTATGTGCGGTATAACAATCGGCGAAATTGCGAAGAATTATATAAAACCCCATCATCAGTTCTTTATGGCTATGGGTAAAGCTTTCAAAAGGAAAATTGAACTTACTGCCGATTCGGAAGAAATAAAAAAATATCTTCGTGGTGAAGAATTTGAAACTACCTGCGAAAACGGTTGGGCAGTTGTTATGGTTGACGGCTGTGCGGCAGGCGGGGTAAAGGTAAGTGGTGGTAAAGCTAAAAACCACTACCCGAAAGGCTTAAGAAAAACAGGTTGAGTGTTTTCACTCAACCTGTTTAATTTTTTACGGTAATTTATATCCTGCTGCAAGGTAAATTTTATACCAGTCTTCTCTTGTCATTGTAATTTCACTCGCTTTTGCGATATCTTCGATTCTCTGCAGATTTGTGCTTCCCACAACAGGCTGCATTTTATCAGGCAGACGAAGAAGCCATGCAATAGCAATTCCGCTGTCTGTTGTATTATATTTTTCAGCCATTTCGTTGATTGTTTTTCCAAGTTCAGCATTTTCACCGTTTTCAAGGAAATATCCTGAGATGAAACCTCTCTGCAAAGGTGACCAGGGCTGAATTGTGATGCCGTTTAATCTGCAGTAATCGCGGAGATAGCCGTCGCGGTTAATGCCGTCGCGGTTGTCAAGGTTTACGTTTGCGCCCGAAGACAGCATTGTAGCGTTTGTAATGCTTAACTGCATCTGGTTGATTTTAAGGTCCTGCTTAACTGCAGTTTTGAGAAGCTCAATCTGCATTGCACTGTGGTTTGATACGCCGAAAGCAGAAACCTTACCTTCGTTTTCAAGCTTATCAAAAGCTTCAGCCACTTCTTCAGGCTCCATAAGCAAATCAGGACGGTGGAGAAGAAGTACGTCAATTTTTTCAACGCCTAATCTTTTAAGTGAATTTTCAACAGAGGAAACGATATGTTCTTTTGAAAAATCGTACATTCCTTTACGGATACTGCATTTTGTCTGGATAATAATTTTATCTCTTAAGCTTTTATTTCTGCCTAATGCACTGCCGAAAACCTCTTCACATTTACCACCGCCGTAAATATCAGCGTGGTCGAAGTAATTGTAACCGAGTTCAACTGCAGTAGCAAGATATTTGTCAGCCTCACTGTCAGTCATATCACCGATTCGCATGCATCCCAGTGCCACCTGAGAAACATCTGTGTTTTCAGAAAAAGTTTTAATATATTTCATATCTTTTTCTCCTTTGTATGAGTTTATATTTTATTGTCTTCCTCTTTGTAGTTTGATTTATAAACGAACACCGCAACAATTACGGCACAGATTGCTGAAATCAATTTACCTGCAATCATTGCACCTACAAATTTTTTGTCAAAAGCCATAGTAAATGCAAGATGGTCACCGAAAACAAATGAACCCGAAACGACAAATGCCATATTCATCACGATGCCTTTTTTATCCATTTTTTCAGCCATTTCAAAAGTGGGAATACTGTTTGCAAGGGAAGAAATGAACCCCATTACAGATACGTCGTTGATTTTAAGAATTTTACCGAATTTCGCAAAAACCTTGCGGAGAATTTTTGACACAACAAAAATCAACGGGAAAACACCTGCAAGAATTATGCCGATGTTTGCAACGATTTCAAAACCTTCAAGAATATCAGCCATACCGGGGATGATTGTTTTGCCTGTAAGAGATTTGAAAATTCCGCCTGCAAGACCAACAGTTACAAGGCACACGATAAGGTGGCCAAGCACCTTGAAAATTTTAACGGTAACGTTGGGTGCTTTGAGTATACCGATACATGTTATAACAGCAATCACAATAACAGGTGCAAGGTTTAACATAATTCCGAGAAAATCAAGACCGATTATAAGTCCTGAAATGATGCAACCTACGGGGATTGTTGCAATACCGCAGAGTATACCTAAAAGAACTTCCTTGTGAAGCTCTTTTTTTATTGAACGCAAAGCAACAGGTATTGTGAAAGAAATGGTAGCACCAAGCATTGAAGCCACAATAAGACCGTTGAAACCACCGTAAATGCTTTCTGCTGCAATGTCTTTTGCAAGGCTTGCACCGCCTAAATCGTTTGCAAGAACACAACCGATTATAACTGACGGGTCAAAGTGAAAAAAGTTCGCAACGGGTGTAATTACAGGTATGAGTATTTTGGTAAAAGCAGGTGCAATACAAATCATACCAACCATTGAAAGGGCAAGAGAGCCTGTTGCCATAATGCCTTTTTCAAACTCCTGTCCTATGCCGAAACGGTTACCTATAATTCTGTCAACTGCACCGATAATTGCAAAAACTGCAAAAATAAACATTAAAACTGTCATCTGAATTTCTCCGATTAAATATGTATTTAATATCCTACTGCAAGTCCGAATAAAAGAATTGCACTTGTAAGAATCAGGTTGAGGGCCTGGAATTTCCAGCTGAATTTAAACCATTTTCCGTAACTTGTGTCGGCAAGACCGAGGCTTATTAAAAGGGCAGGATTGGTGGGATAAAACACATTTGAGAAACCGTCACCGAATGCAAATGCCACAATGCAAAGCTGTGTTGAAATGCCGAAAATCTGTGCCATAGGTACAATCAGGGGAATAAGCATAAATGCCTTTGCTGAGCCTGAGGGAATAAAGAAATTCATAATAAGCACAATCAGGTAAATAAAGAGAATAACACTCCAGCCGGGCATTGTTTCGGCAAGACCTACCGCTTTGTGGAGAATTGTATCAAGAACGTGAGCTTCTTCAAGAGTATATTTGATTGATGAAGCCATAAGAATCATCAGTACCGCAGGGAGAATGCTTATAACACCGTTCAGAGAAGTTTTTCCCAGGTCTTTGCCTGACATACCAGAAACGAGAGTTGAAACAATGCCTGCTGCCAAGAACATTACAGCAACGATTATCATTGTGTAGTCCTGTAAAACAGTGATGAAGCCTGATAAAAGCACAAACAGAATGCCGATGCCGAGAATTGTAACGAAGCATTTAAGTGCCTTGTCTTTTCGAGGGTCATTTTCTGAAAGCTTTTCCAGCTGGGCTGTTGTAATGGGCTTTTCAATTTTTTTTGCATATAATCTTACAAAAGTAAACAGAAGCAAGTAAATAAGCACAAATGAGAGTATTCTCATCCAGGCTCCCGAGAACATCGGAAGTCCTGCAAGCTGCTGTGCAACACCTACAGTAAAGGGATTGCATACACCTGCCGCAAAACCGCAACCGCCTGCAAGCAGACTCATTGCAATGCCTGTAAGGGGGTCCCAACCGAGGTTTACTGATAATGCAACCACAATAGGAACAAGCGGCACACATTCTTCAAATGAGCCTATCGCTGCACCCATAGCCATAAAGAAAAGCATAACGATTGCCATAAGTCTGTATCTTACTGCACCGAAACGTTTTACAGTTTTTTCAAGCATATATTTCATAAGTCCGCATTTGTCAAGGCTTGTGAAAATACCGCCGATAACAAGGAGAAACGCTATAACTGCAATGAGAGTGGCATTACCTGCGGCACCAAGCACGAGTACGGGAGATGAAATCCATTTCCAGAAAGGAATTCCGCCGTCCGTGTAGGAAAAACCTTTGCTGATGTCAATTATCATATTTCCGACAGCATCCGGGATTCTTGCATATTCGCCTGCAGGAACAAAAATTGTAAGCAGGTAAGCACCAACCATAAGCACGAAAATTACAACTATAGCAGTTATAAAGGATTTAACGCTTATGTTAAGTCCTCCGTTTTCTTTTTTACTCATAAAGAAGCCTCCAATATGTATTTGTATAAATTAACTGATTAACGGATTCAGGTAAATAAGTCATATATTACCATTTTCACATTTAAAAAATACATAGCATTATACCATATTGTACTTATAAAAACAAGTAGGGCAGATACCTGAATCTGCCCTTTGGATTATTTGTTGTAATCAAATTTGCATTTTTTAAGAAATTCTCTTGCCATAAGTGTTGCGCCCACCTGATTCGGATGTATTCTGTCCCAGGCAATATATGATGAATGGCGGATTTGGCAATAATCTTCATACATCTTCTGAAAGTCAACAAAAATACAGCCGTATTTTTCAGCAAGCTTTTTGCAGATTCCAACGTATTCGTCCATTCTTTTTCTCATCATATCTTCACGTAAAGGCTCCATTATGTAAGGAGAGAGAATAAAAATGCCTTTTACATTGCCTTTTATACGTAAAATCATTTCTTCCACATTTTTTTCGTATTCATCAGGAAGTACGTGAGCATCAGGCATAGCAGGGCAGTCAAACTGACGCCATACATCGTTTATACCGATACAGATTGAAACCCAGTCGGGATTAAGGTTTACAACATCGCGGTCAAAGCGTTTAAGTAAATCACGGCTTGTGTTGCCCGAAATACCTGCGTTTGTGATACGCACCTTTGTTTCGGGATAATAAACTGCAAGCATATTTTCGATTACTCTTACGTAACTTCTGCCTACATTGTCAAAAAGACCTTCGCCGACAGGCTGTTCACTTCCCATATCTGTTACGGAATCGCCGGCAAAAACAATTCTGTCCATATTTTCAAAAATCATTTTTATCACCTCAAAGCAATTATAATCCATTATCGGATTAATTTCAATAATAAAAGGCTATACCGATTGTACGGTATAGCCTGAAAAATTATTCAAAACATTTAACAAGAACAGCTTTCTGTGCATGAAGTCTGTTTTCTGCTTCGTCGAAAATTTCATTTGCATGTGCTTCAAGCACGTCAGCAGTAATTTCTTCTCCTCTGTGTGCAGGCAGACAATGCATAACCATTGCATCTTCTTTTGCAACAGCCATTAACTCTGCGTTAATCTGAAAGTTTTTGAAGATTTTCTTTCTTTCTTCTGCTTCGCCTTCCTGACCCATTGAAGCCCATACGTCAGTGTAAAGAACATCTGCATCTTTTGCTGCTTCAAAAATATCATCTGTGCATACAAAATCGCCGTTTTCTGCTGCCCATTTCATAATTTCAGCGTCAGGCTGATAATCCTTGGGACAACCGATAGCAACTTTCATACCCATTTTGATACCGCCCACGATAAGTGAGTTGGCCATATTGTTGCCGTCACCGATGTAGCAGAGCTTACGGCCCTTAATCATACCTTTATGTTCTCTGATTGTCATAAGGTCAGCAAGCACCTGGCAGGGATGACAGAAGTCTGTAAGACCGTTGATAATCGGAATAGAACCGTATTCAGCAAGTTTTTCAACTTCTTCCTGTGCGTATGTTCTAATCATAATACCGTCAAGGTAACGTGAAAGAACACGTGCGGTATCTTCAATAGGTTCGCCACGACCAATCTGTAAATCGTTTGAACTGAGGAAAAGTGCAGAACCGCCAAGGTCATACATACCAACTTCAAAAGAAACACGTGTTCTTGTTGAAGATTTCTGGAAAATAAGACCAAGTGTTTTGCCTTCAAGAATATGATGCTTGATTCCGTTTTTCTTTTCGTATTTGAGCTGGTCTGCAAGGTTAAGAACCTCTGTGATTTCTTCAGTTGACCAATCCAAGAGCTTTAAGAGATGTTTCATTTTTATTCTCCTTTACAACAAATCTTTAATATTTCAATGGCTTCTTTAAGTGTATCCCATTCAATGTTAAGAGCGGGAAGAAGACGCACTTTAGTTTTTGCACTTATTACAAGTAAACCTTTTTCACGGCAGTCAGAGATAATATCTTTTGCTTCTCTTTCAGTTTCAACACCGAGCATAAAACCGAGACCGCTTACGCCTTTAACACCCTCTGCTCCTGTCAGTTCATTGATTATGTACTGTGATTTTGCTTTCACTTCACTTAAAAGTTCATCGTCAATTCTGTTAACGATACTTTTTGCAGCAGCACAGCAAACGGGATTTCCGCCGAATGTTGAACCGTGAGAGGAGGGGGTGAGAGTGTTTTCTACTTTCTCACCGAGAAGTGTTGCACCGAGAGGAAGTCCGCCTGCAAGTCCCTTTGCAGTTGAAACGATGTCAGGAGTGAAGCCGTAATTCATATATGAATAAAGCTCACCTGTTCTGCCGTTACCTGTCTGCACTTCGTCGCAGATAAGAAGCAAGTCATATTTTTCAGCCGTTTCAATAATTGTCTGAACGAATTCTTTTGTAAGGGGACATACGCCGCCCTCGCCCTGAACAAGCTCAAACATAATTGCACAGCAGGAGTTGTTTTCTGCTGTTTCCTTAAGGCTTTCTGCGTTATTAGCCTCTGCATAAACAAATCCCTCAGGGAAAGGTCCGAAGGTTGTATGGAAAACATCCTGACCTGTTGCGGCAAGAGTTGCAAGTGTTCTGCCATGGAAACTGTTTTTGAGAGTTATAACTGTATTGTGGCTGTAATCGCCGTATTTGTCAAAGGCAAATTTTCTTGCAGTTTTAATTGCACATTCGTTTGCTTCAGCACCTGAGTTTGAGAAGAAAACTTTTTTCATTCCCGTTCTTTCACAAAGCATTTCTGCAAGTTCTGCACAAGGGTTAGTGTAGAAAAGGTTCGAAGTGTGCTGGAGAATACCTGCCTGTTCAGCAACTGCTTCCTGCCACACTTTATCACAGAAACCGAAAGTGTTAACTGCAATGCCTGTTGATAAATCTATGTATTTTTTGCCGTTTTCATCGTAGCAGACGGAGCCTTCGCCCTTTACTATTTCAAGAGGAAAACGAGCATATGTATTTGCTATATATTTACTGTCTTTATTTTTAAGTTCCAATTTTATAACCTTCTTATCTTAACATTGTGCCGATACCCTCATCAGTGAGGATTTCAATAAGAATTGAGTGGGGTACTCTGCCGTCCATAACGAAAACCTTGTTAACACCGCGTCTTATTGCCTCAATGCAACATTCGATTTTGGGAATCATACCGCCTGAAATAATACCCTCACGCATAAGAAGAGGTGCTTCGCTTACGTTAATAACGGGAATAAGTGTTGACGGGTCGTCTTTATCGCGGAGAATACCTGCGATATCAGTCATTGAAATTAAACTTTCTGCACCGAGAGAGCCTGCAATTGCAGCCGCTGCAGTATCAGCATTGATGTTATACACATTACCTTCGTTATCACAGCCTACAGTTGAAATAACCGGAATATAGCCTTTTTCAAGCACATCGAGGATAGGCTGGGTGTTGATATTTGTGATTTCACCAACGTAACCTAAGTTTTCAAGGTCAACGGGTTTAGCCTCAATAAGGTTGCCGTCCATACCTGAAAGACCGATAGCCTTACCGCCGTAATTCTGAAGCAGATTAACAAGACTCTTATTAATTTTACCTGCAAGCACCATCTGAACAATTTTTGCAGTTTCTTCGTCTGTTACGCGAAGACCGTTGTAGAATTTTGATTCCTTGCCCACTTTCTGAAGCATTTCTGTAATTTCAGGGCCACCGCCGTGAACAAGCACAACCTTGATACCGATAAGTGAAAGAAGAACCATATCTCCCATAACGGCTGCTTTAAGGTCTTCGTTAATCATAGCATTTCCGCCGTATTTGATTACGATGATTTTGTTGTAATATTTCTGGATATAGGGCAGAGCCTGAATAAGAATGTCAGCTCTCTGCGCATTTGAGATTTTTTCAATTTCGCTCATTTTATTTTACCTCTTAAGTTCTGTAGTCGCCGTTTATTTTAACGTAATCATAAGTCAGGTCACAACCCCATGCAGTAGCAGCAGCGTCACCATCGTTTAATGATACAAGGATTTCGATTTCTTTCTGGAGTAAAACTTCTTTTGCAATTTCTTCAGAGAAATCAATACCTGCGCCCATTTTACAAACGTCAACCTGACCTTTTGCTGAACGGAAAGAAACATCAATTTTGTTTACGTCAACGTCTGCACCTGAATAACCGATAGCACAGAGTACACGTCCCCAGTTAGCGTCAGCACCGAACATTGCAGCCTTGAGAAGTGAAGAACAGATAACTGATTTTGCAACAACCTTTGCAATATCTTTTGAAGGAGCTTCTGTCACAACACATTCAAGAAGCTTTGTTGCACCTTCACCGTCACCTGCAATCATTCTTGACAGAGCCACCATAACTGTGCCGAGAGCTTTTCTGAAAGCAAGGAAATCTTCATTTTCTTCAGTTATGATTTCGTTTCCTGCCATACCGTTTGCGAGGACTGATACCATATCATTTGTTGAAGTATCACCGTCAACGCTTACCATATTGAAAGAGTCTTTGACTTCTTCGCTGAGTGCGTTCTGAAGCATTTCAGGGCTTATAGCAGCATCAGTTGTGATGAAAACAAGCATTGTTGCCATATTGGGGTGAATCATACCTGAGCCTTTAGCCATACCGCCAAGACGGCATACTTTTCCGCCGAGAGTAAATTCAACTGCAGCCTGCTTTGAAACTGTGTCAGTTGTCATAATTGCCTCTGCAGCATTTTCTCCGTCGTAAGCCAATTCATCGCAGAGAGAGGGGATTCCGTTTGCAATAGGTGTTATATCAAGTGTCTGACCGATAACGCCTGTTGAAGCAACGATAACATCCTTTGCATCAATTTTAAGTGCATCGCCCAGAAGTGAACACATTTCTTCTGCAATTTCAATTCCGTTTGCATTGCAGGTGTTTGCGTTGCCGCTGTTGCAGATCATAGCCTGACCGTAGCCGTCAGAGATATTATTTTTTGTAACTGTAATCGGAGCACCTTTAACAAGGTTAGTTGTGTAAACTGCAGCAGCTGATGCTTTTGTTTCACTTAATACAAGAGCAAGGTCACGTTTTGTTTTATTTTTTCTTATTCCGCAGTGAATACCGCTTGCCTTAAAACCTTTTGCGGCACAAACACCGCCTGAAATATTCTGCATTATTTTTTCCTGTCCTTTCATTTATACGTCAAGTCCGAGTGTAGGCTCTTTGCCCAGCATTATGTTCATACATTCAAGTGCAGCACCTGAAGCACCTTTGCCCAGGTTATCATAACGTGCAATAAGAAGAATTCTCTCATCGTTACCGCAGACGGTAATTTCCATTCTGTCTTTGAATGAAAGTGCATTTGCACTCATCAGACCTTCTTCGTCCATACTTTCTTTATATCTGACTATTTCACTGTTGTAAAGTGAAGAATAAACTTTTTTAATATCTTCAACAGTTTTACCATCGCACAAATCACTTGCAAAGAGGGGAACAGTCATTTCCATACCGCTGTAGAAATCAGAAACAATAGGACTGAAAATGGGAGTAACTTCAAGTCCTGTAATTGCTTTCATTTCTTTTAAGTGTTTATGCTGTTGTGTAAGACCGTACTGTCTCGGTGCATCAAAAAGAGGTGAACGGTTTTCATCCTCATATTCTGCAATCATTTTTTTACCGCCGCCGCTGTAGCCTGTTAAGCTGTGACAGGCGATTTTTGTATCAGGGGAAATAATACCGTTTTTGATGAGAGGATACACAAGGGCGATAAATCCGCCTGCGTGACATCCGGGCACAGCAACGCGTTTTGATGTTTTAAGGTTTTCGAGTTTTTCTTCGTCAAGCTCAGGAAAACCGTAAGTCCAGCCCTCGTTTGTTCTGTGAGCAGTTGAAGTGTCAATGATTTTAACGTTATCGTTTTCAATCATTCCTACAGCCTCAATTGCAGCAGGGTCGGGCAGACAAAGGAAAACTATGTCAGCAGAATTTATTGCTTCTTTTCTCTTGTCGTAATTTTTTCTGTCCTCATCGCTTAATGTGATAAGTTCAATATCGTCACGGCTTTCAAGTCGCTCATAAATTCTGAGTCCTGTTGTGCCTGCTTTGCCGTCTATAAAAACTTTTGCCAATTTTTTCACCCTTTTTGTATACTTTGTATAAAAATTCATATATTTATGCATAAAACGGTATGTTTATGCAATTTATTACGTATAATATACATCTTTTATGCGATTTTGTCAAGTTATAATGTATATTTAATGCATTATCTGTCTTCTAATTTACATTTATGTTTCGGCTCAAGAATCTGGGGAGCCACATTTGTAAAAGAAGAAGTAACAATACCTTTTGCAAGGTCGAGTTTAATATCTTTTGTAACTGTTGAAGAAAGGTTGACAGCCACCTTGTCAAGTGTGGGAGAAGTTGATGAATAAAGGTGAACGGTTCCGTCTTCGCTGAATTCAAAACGGAGTCTTCTTTGTCCGATAGCACCCAAAGGTCTTATCCATACAAAAAGATTACTTTCATTTATCCAGCAAGCTGATGCACTTGCAGTAAAATCAACTCCGCCAAGGCGGATAGGTGTAAGTGCCACATTGCCGTCCATTCCGCATGTAATTGAATTATGTTCTTCTTTTTCATTCCAACTCATTATGCATTTATTGTCTTCAAAATCAAGACAGAAGTTGTTGTAATAACCTGCCTTGTCAGTAGACATAAATGTTGTGTACATAGGAAGAACACTCAGGGGGAAGTTCATCACTTCAAGAGCCACATTTGGTCTGAGTGTGATTTTTTTATTTTTAAGAAGTTCTTCGTACTTGCTGTGTATTTTTGATTCAGGTAAATCTGCAAGTCCGGGAAGAGAGGGGAGCTCTTCAATTTCAGATTTTGTTTCTTCGTTAATGAAAAGTTTGTCGAAGTGTTTCCAGATGCAATCACGCGGACGTTGTTCATCAATTTCACAGGAGGTGAGAATAAGACAAGCGTCATATTCATCAAATACCATACCAAACTGTGAGAACATACCATCTGCACGGTAACCTCTGTTTTCACCGTTTTTCCAGAAACAAGCACCGTAGCCTGAAACTACATCAGGATCTGTACTGCCGAAAGCACCTGTATTCTGTACAAGTGAAGAAGTTGCATACTCAACCCATTTTTTCGGAATAACACGTTTGCTTCTGAATTTACCGCCGTCAAGACAGCATTGTGTAAAGTTTGCAAGCTCTTCCGTTGTTATAAAAAGTCCCCAACCGCCGGCTTCAATGCCGTTGCCGTCAGCTTCCCAGTAGGGATTTTCTCTTATACCGAGAGGCTTGAAAAGTCTGGGAGCGAGATATTCTCTCAACGTGTTTCCTGTGATTTTTTTGATGATTGCAGAAAGCACATACTGGTTTTCACTGATATATTCCCATCCTTCGCCGGGAGCAAAGCCCCAGGAGGAAGTGAAGAAATCGCGAAGCCACTGATTTTTAGTTTTGTCAGTCATAGGGCTTACCATTTTACCTGCGGTCATTGTAAGCAAGTGAAAAACTGTAAGCTTCTGAAGATTTTCGTCATCTTCATCATTGTATTCGGGGAAAATGTCAATTACTTTTGTATCAAGTGAAAGAAGACCTTCTTCAATAGCAAAACCGATAGCCGTTGAAGTGAAGCTTTTGCTTACCGAATACATAATGTGAGGCATATCAGGTGTGAAAGGGGATGCCCATGATTCGAAAGCCACTTTGCCGTGTCTGAGAATCATCAGACTGTGTACTTCCACATCGTTGTTTTTAAATTCATCAATAATGTTTTTTATCGCTTCAGATGATACGCCTACTTCTTCGGGGAAAGATGCTCGTTTAAGCTTTGGTATTCTTTCTGTTGCCATAAAAATCCCTCCGTGAATTATTTTTATTTTGATTTTTTAGTCTTTTTAAAAATATAAATCTGTGAGGATGCAAACAAAGCCAGAGCAAAAGCAATCCAGAAAATCTTTAAGGGAGTTACTGAAAAATCGCTGTTGTTATCTCCGCTTGTTTTCTCAAATTCGCTTGCTGAAAGTTTAATGCTTTCGATACATTCATTTATTTCGGATGCAGAAGCGGTTTTCTTTCCGAGTATTATTTCTTCTGCAGCTTTCATATGTTTTACAAAATCTTTTGTGCTTGATTCAGAAAACAATGATAAATCAGTTTTTTCAAAATCATTATAGATTTTTTCAAGAGAAAGACGGCTTTCCTCTATAAGTGTGATGTATGAAGAAAACTCTCTTGCATTAGCAGTTTCTATAACATTGTAACCGCGGTTAAGAAGGTCTTCCCAGCCCTTTACGCTGTCAGGACGTTTGCCGCCAAGGTCACTATTATATACGGGAGCAATTACTTTAGTGTTTTTAAAACGGTTTGTGAAAAATTCGTTATAAATCACACCGTAAAGATTTTTTGTTGTAAATTCACAGGCATACAGATTGTTTTCTTTTGTAAAGTTATAAGTGCTTACTGCAGAAAAAATTACGTTGCCGTTGTAAGATGCGATAATTTCAGGCTTTTCTGTTTTTGACGATGCCCAGTTTGATAAATCATCTTTTTTCATATCTCTGCATCTGAAAACAACGAAGTCAATATATCCGTTTTTCTGTACTATATCATATGCTTCGTTGATTACATTACTGTCACAGTCAATAAACAGAATCATCTTTTTATCCATCGCCTTGAGTGCGTCAGACAAAAGCAGGATTTTTGATTCTGTTTTGTGTGCAGTATTTACTTCAGACGATGAGAGGAGATAAAAGGAAGAAAGAGTTTTGTATTCGGTTTCTGAAATTTTTTTATCAACCGGCTTTCCGTTTTTATCAACGCACATATTTTTTGTACTGTCGCTTTCAAAAAGTACAACTCTGCCGTCTTTAGTCAGCTTTGCTGTTGCGGAAATTCCGTCAATTTTAAGGTCAAGGCAGGCAGTTACGGCTTCAAGGGAATTCTGCGGAAATTCTGTTGTATCACCGCCTCTTGAAACAGCAAAAACATCCTCTTTTGATTTAGTATAGTCAGCAGCACCTGCACTGATACTGCAGAATAATGACATCATCAGAATAAGGGTTATTGAAAACACAGTAATTTTTCTCATAAACTTCTCCATTATATATTATTTCAATCATATATTGTACCATTTTTCAATTAAAAGAGCAAGATTAATCTGCATATTTTTTGCAAAATTTTTATGAATAAAACAGTATAAAATATCCGATAATTACCTTGAAATCCATAAAAGGAGTGGTTCATATAAACGGCAGGATAAAAATATATTCAAAAGCAAATATGCTGGACCAATACACAAAAATGGCGTTGGTGTTGTCAATAACGGTTTTGCTTTATATTGTCTTAGATAATTCATATGTGATTACGCATCTGATACTCAACAGAACAGATTTCAATTTTAAAATATCGTTTCTGCCTTCATTTTCAGGTGAAATTATTATTTTTTCTTTTTTCGGAATACTGTCTTATCTTTTCCTTGCACCGTTCAAATTCGGGGGTGATATCTGGTTTTATGAAAATGCAAAGAAAAACCGCTTGTCTGTTAAAAAACTTTTCAGCTTTTACAGAGGAAGAAAAGTATTTTATTCAATAAAATTTGTTCTGTCGGTACACTTGAGAAAACTCCTGATATTCTTCCTGTTTTCTGTCCCTGCAATCGTGCTTTCGGCATATATTTCTTATGCGCTGAAAGAGGGGATTGGCAGAAACCTTCTGTTTGTATTGTCAGTAGGTACGGCAGTACTGTTTATCTGCTCTTTTTTCTTTTCATTTGTTTTTTCGCAAAAATATTTTTTAGCACCGTTCCTTTATTACGAAAACGATTTCTGCAGAGTAAGAGATGTGCTTTTGCTCAGCGGAAAAATTATAGATAAAAGGTATTTTGAAGTTGCTTTTCTGAAAATGAGTTTTGCAGGCTGGTTTCTGCTTTGTCTGCTTATTTTTCCGACATTTTATGTGTATCCGTTTTATAAGTTATCAGTTTCAACAAAAGCCTTGTCTTTACTGTCAAATAGTGAAAATAATACTTGACTAATCATATAAATTGTTTTAAAATTGAATTAACAATTTTTGGAGGTTAATTCAATGAAAGTATTTATGATTGGCGGAACAGGTCTTCTCGGCTCAGCTGCAGCAGATTTGTTCATCAAAAAAGGTCACGAAGTAAAGACTGTTGCACTTCCCCCTCTTCCTGTAGGAGCACCTATTCCTGAAGAAATGGAAATCGTTTTTGCTAACATTAACGACAAAACAGACGATGAACTCAGAGAAATGATGACCGGCTACGATTGCTTTGTTTTCGCAGCAGGTATAGATGAACGTGTTGAATTCCCTGCACCTGTATATGATGCATACTACAAATTCAACATCGCTCCTCTTAAGAGAATTCTTCCCATTTGTAAAGAAGTTGGTATGAAGAATGCAGTTATCCTCGGTTCATACTTCTCATATCTTGCAAAACAGCGCCCTGATATGGATCTCTGTTCAAAGCATCCTTATATCAGAAGCCGTATCGATCAGGAAGAAGTTGCTTTCTCATTTGCAGATGAAAACTTCGATGTAGCAGTTCTCGAACTTCCCTACATCTTCGGCACACAGCCCGGCAGAAAGCCTGTTTGGGTTATCCTTATCGAACAGATTAAGAGAATGGATAAGCTTCCCTTCACAATGTATCCCGGTGGCGGTACAGCAATGCTCACAGTTCGTCAGGTTGCTGAAGTTATCGTTGGTGCAGCTGAAAAATCAAAAGGTGCAAAAGCATGGCCCATCAGTATGTATAACCAGACATGGAAAGAATTCCTTAAAATTGTTTATGCTGCAAGAGGTATGGGAGATGACAGAAAGATTATCAGCGTTGCTCCCTGGATGATGAGAATGGGTCTTGGCGGCGTTAAGAAAGAATATGCTGAAAAAGGCATTGAAAGCGGTATTGACGTTGACGGACTTGCAGATATTATGGATGTAAATCTTTTCATCGACAGAAAATACAGTGTTGAACTTGGTGCAACTGAAGATGATATCAAAGCTGCAATTACTGATTCAATCAAAGTAAGCCAGGCTTCATACGACGGCAAAGTAGAACTTCTCGGAATGAAGGGCGAATAATGATTATTAAAAACGAAGTTACAGACGCAATCCTTTCACGTCAGACAATCCGTGAATATAAAGATATTCCCTTGAATGACGACCAGCTTGAAACTCTTATGAAAGCGGCTCTTCTTGCTCCCAGCGGAAGAAACGGTCAGCCTTGCCATGTAAGATTTATTACAGATAAGGCAATGCTTGAAGAAATCAACCACGATTTCAAGGAATTTGTAGGATATGATACTCCTGCATACACAAGAGCGGAGAAAAATCCTGTCTACCACAATGCACCTGTTATGGCAATGATTTTCAGCGAAACAGGCAGTAAAATGGATGCAGGTATTATGGTGGAAAATATTGCAATCTGTGCAAAAGGAATCGGACTTGAATCTGTTATAATCGCATCTGTCGGTGCGCTGTTCAACGGTCCTGACAGTCTCAAGTGGAAAAACAGATTGAATATTCCCGAAAACTATGTTTTTGATATTGCAATTTCTGTGGGCTACGGTGATGAAAAACCTGACCCCAAACCCAGAGAATTAAGCCGTATTCAGTTAGTTAAATAAAATTAAGGGCTGTGTTTTTCACAGCCCTTTTTTCAGGTGATATGTATGAAAACTCTTTATATTTCTGACCTTGACGGAACTCTTCTCAATAATTCGGCAGAAGTTACACCAACAAGTCAGAAGCTTCTGGGAGAATTTATAAAGAAGGGGAATTATTTCTCTGTTGCAACTGCCAGAAGCGAGGCAACAGTTCTTCAGATGCTCAGTGATGTGCCTGTGAATGTGCCTGTTGTGCTTATGAACGGTGTTGCACTTATGAATGCAAAAACACGTGAATATATAAAGGTTGAGTCAATTTCAGACGAGGCAAAAAAGCAATTTATAAAGACCGTATGTGATTATGGTTCTTTCGGATTTGTTTTCTGTATAGACAGTGGATTAAGTACATTTTATGAAAACACAAATGCTCCCAATTCAAAACAGTTCATTAAAGAGCGTGAAGAAAAGTACGGAAAAAAATTCACCAGGGTTGAAAGCTTCAAAGAATGTCAGGAACTGAATGTTGTTTATTATTCTTATTCCGATAAATACGAAAAAATCAAACCTCTTTATGATGAAATAACAAAGATTGACGGCATCCGCTGTGAGTTTTACCGCGACACTTATAACCCTGATTTCTGGTATTTTGAAGTGTGTTCCGATAAAGCATCAAAGTATAATGCAGTACAGTTTTTAAAAGAAAAATACGGCTTTGAGAGGGTAGTTGCATTTGGTGATAATTTAAACGATTTACCGCTTTTTAAAGCAGCTGATGAATCGTATGCCGTAGAAAATGCAAAAGAAGATGTAAAAAAACACGCAACAGCAGTTATCGGAAAAAACACCGACGACGCAGTAGCAAAATTTTTAATGAATATATAAAATTAAAGTGGTGAATCTGCAACAGATTCACCACCTTTTTATTTTTTACCTTTTATTTTATCCCAATATTCTTTTGCGGCTTGTTCATTTTTATTTTCGCCGTGGTTGTAATATTTTTTGTTTTTAAGTACGTCGGGAAGATACTGTTGGCTTACCCAATGGTTTGGGTAATCATGGGGATAGTTGTAAAACTGTCCTTTGTTATTGTTATCCTCACCGTCAAAATGCTTGTTCTGTAAAGTTCTGGGAATAGGACCTGAATTGCCGTTACGTAAATCCTGTGCAGCCATATCGTAAGCAAGATATGCAGAGTTTGATTTGGGACTGTTACAAACAAGTACAACTGCATCTGCAAGAGGGATTCTCGCTTCGGGAAGACCTACCATCAATGCTGAGTCTACTGCCGCTTTTACTATGGGGATTATCATAGGATAAGCAAGTCCCACATCTTCACAGGCACAGACTAAAAGTCTTCTGCAAGCGGAGGGTAAATCTCCCGCCTCAAGAAGTCTTGCAAGATAGTGAAGTGCTGCATCAGGGTCAGAGCCTCGCATTGATTTCTGGAAAGCAGAAAGAATATCGTAGTGCTCATCGCCCTCGCGGTCATATTTCATTGCACTTTTCTGTGTAAGCTCTTTAACACAGTCAAGTGTGATTTTTCTTTTTCCGTCTGCGATTCTTGTTGAAAGAACGCTGAGTTCAACAGTGTTAATCGATTTTCTTACATCACCGCCACAGCCTGATGCAATCCATTTGATTGCGTCCTCTTCAACTTCGATTTCTTCTTTTAAGTGTTCTTCGTAAAGTTTATATGCACGTCTTACAGCAACCTGAATATCATCTGCCTGAACAGATTTGAATTCAAACACCGTTGAACGGCTTAAAATAGCGTTGTAAACATAAAAATAAGGATTTTCTGTTGTTGATGCAATAAGAGTAATTGAACCGTTTTCAATATATTCAAGTAAAGATTGCTGTTGCTTCTTATTAAAATACTGAATTTCATCAAGATACAGAACAACGCCGTTAGGACTCTGGAAAGTATCTAAACTTGCCACAATTTCCTTGATATCAGAAATCGAAGCATTTGTACCGTTCAGTTTGCAGAAACGGCGGTTTGTATTTTTGGCAATGATTTCTGCAAGTGTGGTTTTTCCCACACCTGAAGGACCGTAGAAAATAAGGTTGGGAATATTCCCGCTGTCGAGAATATTTCTCAGAGCCTTGCCTTTATCAAGCAAGTGGTGCTGACCTACCATATCTTCAATTTTTGACGGTCTTATCATATCCGCAAGCGGTGAAGACATAGTAAGCACCTCCTTTTTATCTCATTGCATAAGAAAGAATAATTTCGTTCAGATAATAAACTGCCATACTGATCAGGGCAGGTGTCAGAAAACTTGCTCCGCCTTTTGCATAAAGGTAAGTGTAATATGCTCCCGGATGAGGCAAAGCTTTTTTGATTTTTTCCACGCTTTCTTTGATAAAGTTCAGATAGAAGCCGTTGGCCTTAAAACCTGCAACAACATTGACAACTATGGATGCCAGATTAATCGCAAGTATCACATACAACATAGCACCGCTGTTCTGAATACTCTTATCAAGAATATCATAATATGCTTCGTACAGATCTACACTTGCTGTACCCTGTGCAAAAGCATTCGCGTTTTTCATAAAGAAATCAATCACGTCAGGGAATGTTTTGAAAATAAGTCCTGAGGTGAAAATTTTTAATGCAAAATTAATGCCTAAAAATGCAAAACCGGGTTTGTACATTTTTCTGTAGAAAAACCAATATGCACCAAGTAAAAATGCCCATATATTGAACTTGGGTTTTCTTTTGTTAAGCTTTGCATCAAGGAAAGTTTTGATATAGCTTTCTTTACCTCTCTGAATGAAACAAACTGCTTCTTTTACGGTAACCGTGCCTTCTTCGTCTATATAATCTTCATTATTGACAGGCATACCCTCAATAAAGATGGTGCTTGTTTTCGGAGGCTCGAATTGCTGCCTGAGTTCGGGATTCAATACGCTTGAACAGTTAGAACACATAAGAGCATTCTTTTTGTTTTTAGTTCCGCATTCAGGGCAGACAATATAATCTTTTTCTTCCTGCGGTGCGTCTTCTTCCTTGTTTTCTTCAGCTTTTACTTCTGTTTTTGTCCACACAAAACCATCAGCATGCTTTTCTTCGTTGGCACACTTGCCGAGGGAAGCATAGCACTCTCTGTGATGAGGTGTTGCACAGTGAGGGCATACTACCACATCATCGTCCGCAGTAAAAGCTTTTTCGCATAAAGGACATTTTTCGTTTTCGTATCTCATTATTGTTTACCTTTTTTAATTTTTGCCTTGTTTTTCTCATCAGAAGTGAGCATATAAGACACATTCCATAAAATAATTGCTGCAAAGAGCATTATCATCATTACCCAACCGCCTGAAAGGTTGATAACTTCGATTTTTGTTATCATACCAAGCCAGGGTATATCAAGAAGTGAGCCGAGTGTTACTTTGCCTGAAACGATGGGAAGTACAAGTTTATCAAAGCTTGATTTAAGAAAAACAAGAGAAACTATACCTGCACCGCTCAGGATTATTCGGGGTAATTTTGCTTTTGATGCAAGTGATACAATACCTGTCACAAGTGCAATAACAAGCACTATTGCAAAGCAAATGAGAACAGGCTTAATAAGCGGAACAAAAACTTCAAGGTTGGGATTCATTTCATTATTGCCTGCAAAAAGTTCTTTGATGTTAACGTCAAAATCCTTAAGAAGCTTATAAATATTGTAAAGACTGTAATCGTCTTCTGTCCAGCCCTGGTCGTTTGCATTGCCTACGTATTCACCTGTAAGATTGCCAAGCAGACCATTTGCAAGGCTATACACTGTAATCTGATAGAGCCAGTGAACAAGCGGTGCAAAGAAGGCCGCCAGAATTACACCGAATGAAAGCAGTGCACAAACTATTCTGTCAACTATTTTCATAAAATATAACCTACCTTAAAATTATTTTGCAGGTTTCCAGGAGGAGTTAAGTCCTACAGTTCTGTTAATTACAAGCTTGTCAGGTGTGCTGTCTTTATCTACGCAGAAATAACCCTGACGCATGAACTGGAAAGTATCTCCTTCCTTGATGTCTTTAAGACCGCCTTCTAGAACGCTGTCTGTAAGCACAACAAGGCTCTCGGGATTAAGGTTATCTTTGAAACTGCCTTTTGATTCGTCAGAGGGATTTTCAGCGTTGAAAAGTCTGTCATAAAGACGAACCTCTGCTTTTACGCAGTCGTCAGCACTTACCCAGTGAAGTGTACCTTTGACTTTTCTGCCGTCAGGAGATTCACCGCCACGGCTTTCAGGGTCATAAGTACAGTGAAGGCATGTAACATTACCGTTTTCATCTGTTTCGTAACTGTTGCAAGTGATGAAATAAGCACTCTTAAGACGAACTTCGTTGCCGGGGAAGAGACGGAAATATTTCTTCACAGGCTCAATCATAAAGTCGTCCTGTTCAACATAGAGGTTTCTTGAGAAAGTAACCTTTCTTTTGCCAAGTTCGGGTTTGTCGGGGTTGTTTTCAACTTCGATAACTTCTGTCTGTCCTTCGGGATAGTTATCAATAACAACTTTAAGAGGACGCAGAACAGCCATTGCTCTGGGAGCATTCTGATTAAGGTTGTCTCTTACGCAAGATTCAAGAAGACCGTAGTCAACAACGCTGTATGCTTTTGAAACACCGATTTTGCCACAGAAATCGCGGATTGCTTCTGCAGGATAACCGCGTCTTCTCATACCGCTGAGTGTAGCCATACGGGGGTCGTTCCAACCGCTTACAATACCGTCATTTACAAGAGCAAGACATTTTCTCTTACTTGTAAGTGAATAGTTAAGGTTAAGTCTTGCAAATTCAATCTGTCTGGGAGCTTCTTCAAGACCAAGTTCTCTCAGGAACCAGTCATAAAGGGGTCTGTGGTTTTCAAATTCAAGAGAGCAGAGAGAGTGAGTAACTTTTTCTGCTGCGTCTGAAAGGGGATGAGCAAAGTCGTACATAGGATATACGCACCATTTGTCACCTGTCTGATGATGTGAAACGTGAGCAATTCTGTAAATAACAGGGTCACGCATATTGATATTGGGAGAAGCCATATCAATTTTAGCACGGAGAACTCTTGCACCGTCGGGGAATTCGCCGTCTGTCATTCTCTTGAATAAATCAAGGTTTTCTTCAATTGAACGATTTCTGTAGGGGCTTTCCTTGCCGGGTTCAGTAAGAGTACCTCTGTATTCACGCATTTCATCTGCAGTAAGGTCGCAAACGAAAGCTTTGCCCATTTCGATAAGCTTTACTGCACATTCATAGATGAAATCAAAGTAGCTGGATGCATAGTAGCAATCATTCCACTTGAAACCAAGCCATTCAATATCTTCTTTAATAGCATCAACATATTCCATATCTTCCTTGCTGGGGTTTGTATCATCAAGACGGAGATTGCAGATGCCGTTATATTTTTTTGCAGTTGCAAAGTTGATGCAGATAGCTTTCGCATGACCGATGTGGAGATATCCGTTAGGTTCGGGAGGAAAACGAGTCTGCACACGTGAATAAACGCCGTCCTCAAGGTCTTTATCGATAAAATCGTGGATAAAGTTTGAGGGGGCAACTGTTTTGTTTTCTTCAATAATTTCTGCCATTTTATTCAAGTCCTTTCATTAAAGTAACCGATGATTACTTAAGGGATTCAATACATTTATTAAGTCTGTCCATTACTCTTTCTTCGCCTAAAAGTTGCATAATTGAGTAAAGGTCAGGAGTGTTTCTTCTTGATGTCATTGCGATTCTGATTACTGTTGAGACATCGCCTACGTGGCCTTTGAAAGCATCGGGATTTTTCTTGTACTCTTTAACATTGGGAGTAAATCCGAGTCCTTCACACATATCTTTGATTCTTGTAAACCACATATCTTTATCGTCAGCCTGATTGTATGTGTTTTTGTAAGTTTCAAGAATAGCCTTTGCATCTTCTGCAGAAATATTTTCAGGCATTGTGTAATCAGGAGTATAAATTTCATCGTAGAAGTATTCAACGTAAGGTTTGATGTCACTCCACTTTGAAATATCTTTACGGGGTTTGTTACCGCCTCTGTCGATTGAAAGAATGCCTTCTGCAAAATTAATGTCTTTTGAGAAGAGGTTATAAAGCTCTTCATCGTTTTCTTTTGCCCAATCAAGTGTTTTAGCCACAACTTCTTCTGCAGACATTACGGAAATTACGTTTTTACTTACGTCAACAAGTTTGACAAGGTCAAACAAAGCACCGCTCGCACTCATCTTTTTAAGGTTGAAGGGGAATGCTGAATTGTCTGTGCCGGGATTTGCTTTTCTCCAGTCTTCAAAGTTAGAGTTTGCGATTGTAAGAAGATATTCAATAACGCTTTCCTTCGGATAACCCTCATCAAAGTAGAAAGTAACCGCTGCTTCAGGGTCTTTACGTTTTGAAAGTTTTCTCTTACCGCCGTTTTCTTCTTTCATAATGGGTGAAATATGAGCATATTTGGGTACTCTGAAACCACAGCATTTGAAAAGCTGAATGTGAAGGGGGACAGATGAAATCCATTCGTCACCGCGGACAATATGAGTGCTTCTCATAAGATGGTCGTCCACCGCGTGAGCAAAGTGGTAAGTAGGAATTCCGTCAGTTTTAAGAAGAACAACATCCTGGATGTTTTCAGGCATTTCAATTTTGCCCTTGATAACGTCTTCAAAAGTAATTCTTCTGTCTTTTTCACCGGGTGAACGAAGACGAAGCACATAGCTTTTACCTGCTTTGATGTTTTCTTCAATTTCTTCAAAAGAAAGATTTCTGCAGGCTGCATATTCGCCGTAGTAACCTTTATCGTCAAGGTTTAATTTTTCCTGTTTTGCGCGGAGATTATTTAAATCTTCTTCACTGCAGAAGCAGGGATAAGCAAGACCGTTTTTAACAAGTTCTTTTGCAAAACATTGGTAAATATCTTTTCTTTTGCTCTGTTGATAAGGTCCGTAGTTACCGCTTTCTTCATTAAAGCCTACAACACCTTCTTCAGGTGTCATACCGAAAGCAGAAAGACCTTTTATAATTTCAGAAACGCCGTCTTCTATTTCACGTTTCTTGTCTGTATCTTCGATTCTTAAGTAAAACACACCGCCTGTTGTTGTGGCAGTAAGCTTTGAACACATAGCAGCAAAAAGTCCGCCGATGTGCAGGAAACCTGTGGGACTTGGCGCAAAACGTGTAACACGTGCGCCTTCTTTGAGTCCGCGGTCGGAATACATTTCTTCGTACTCTTCGGGCGATTTTGTGATGTGACCAAAGAGAAGTTCAGCAAGTTTGATGTTATCAGTCAAAGGTAATCTCTCCCATTATAAAGTTACTATTATAGTTACTATACATTATGGCAGAAATCAGCATTTTTTTCAAGAGTAAAACCTTATGTTTTTTGTAAATATATAGGAATTTTTTTGTGTTATATATATAAATGTATATAAACCTCCGGCAATATACGCTTAAATTATAATTTATCGGTAAACTAATGGTATAT
Source organism: Acutalibacteraceae bacterium (assembly GCA_045632485.1). Taxonomy (GTDB): domain Bacteria; phylum Bacillota; class Clostridia; order Oscillospirales; family Acutalibacteraceae; genus SIG575. The sequence continues at coordinate 370 of JAZQWT010000081.1, read as the reverse complement.
TCTCCCCTTGAAAACGCAAGGGGAGATGTCATTTTCGTGAGAAAATGACAGAGGGGATTTTTCGCTGAAATTATAATTTATCGCTGACATTCCCAAACGTGTCATTCTCGAGCGAAGCGAAGAATCTCGTTTGGGAATGGTTTATATGTTGCCATTTTGAGATCCTTCGCTACGCTCAAGGATGACAGCAAAATGGCAAGGTTAGTAACGGGTGAATTATAAATTACTGCTGAAATGAGAATAACAAAAAGGCCCCCTTGCCTAAAGGGGGCTGGCAAAACCGTAGGTTTTGACTGGGGGATATTATTTTAAGTTTAATGAAATTAATATTTATCCCTCCACCGCTTACGCGGTCCCCCTCCCTTTAGGC
>JAZQWT010000080.1:0-23799 GCA_045632485.1 Acutalibacteraceae bacterium | reverse complement strand
TGTCGCTCAATTTCTTGAAGATAGGAGTAATTTTTCCGTTGAGTTCATATTTGTTAAAGGGTTTCTCATCTTCAAAACCAAGGTCATAGAGTTTTGTGTAAAGAGCTATTTCTGTGTTCTTTGCGTTATTATAACTCCATGTACGTTTTGCCATTTCATCTACTGCTGAAGTGTATAATGCATCAAGTTCTGCCTTATCTTCTGCAGAAATCACTGCTGCCTGTTCTTCTGTAATACGCTTATATGTATTAATTACATCGCGAAGACCTTTATTGTCGCGGTATTCGTTGAACTGAGCGTATCCACCGTTGTTTACTCTTGCATCTGTAATATCCTTGTTTATTGCGATATCAATGCAAAGCTGAATAACATCTTCAACTGATGACTGAAGCTTAAGGTGGCTCTGGTTTTTGATGAACCATGTTCTGTCAGGAAGTGCACATGTACCTGCATCGAGTGAGCCGTCAGGTGAAATGTAGCTTGAGTCAATTGCAGGTCTATAGTCTGAAGGAAGTTTTTCACCGTATTTTGCAGAAGTTGCACCTAAAGATGTTGACTGAATCTGAATGATATTGTCTGAGCTGTAACTCCAGTTTTCAATAGCTGCAGGAAGAGGAAGTCCGTAACCGCAGATTACAAAAATATCCATACCCTCTTCAGTAAGCTTCCTTGCCGTTGCAGCTGCGTTTTTCTGAATCTGATAATATTCATCTGTCTTTGCTTTCAGCGGAGCGTGTGCTTCGTCTGAAATATATTTTGCAGCGAGTGCTTCATATTCAGCAGAGGGAACAAGTGCCCACATTGAAGGACAATTCATAATAAGATTGCCAAGCACTTCTTTGATTACTCTTCCTGCAATATAATCAACGTGGTCTGTAAAAAGACTATGAGGAATTGCTCTTGTTACAAAGTTGAGAAGATACCCCAGCCAGTCCAGACCGCTGTCAGCAAGCTGAAGAATGAGAGGAAGCATTTCTGAATAGAAAAGTTCACTGTCATCAAAGCTGAGTGCAGCATTCATAAGGTCGCTGAGAAGATAAGAACCATCTGTTGCTGCTGCTGCGTAAATTACTCTGTCAATATCTGCAGGGTCACAGTATTTAGCAAGGTATGCGTTACCGATTGTACCGCCGAGACTGATGAAAACAACGGTCACTTTATCGTGACCTGTCTGCTCCTTCACCATATTGATGTAAGAATCAAGTCTTTCTGCTGTTTCAAGAGTATCACCGAATGAGCTGTATGCAAAATAGTATGCATGGTCGTAACCTGCTTTTTCACAATAGCCTGTGATATCAACCTGAGCCTTGATAAAATCGTATTCATGCTCATACTTGTATGAGGGAAGTGTGTTACCATTATCATCTTTCCTGTAGCCCTGAGCATAGCCGTAGGATTTATCCGGCTTTGTCATTGCAACTTCGTTTGAATACCAGTATTCATCAACATGAATTCCGTTTTCACGTGTGCCGTCAGGCTTGAAATAATGTGAATTGAAAGCTGAATCAACTACACTTACCAGTTCATCAACAAAAACATCTCTGTTACCTGTAATAAGGCCGAGAACAAGTTTAAGAATAATTGAAGGAATTGCATCTGTGATAGTTTTCATATCAAACATAAACTGCATATCCATACCCTCAACAATAGGGAAGCCATCACTTGTAAGAACATCATTACCTTCTTTATCCTGAACATAAACCTGTGACTGCATAATGCCATGAACAACAACGATAGGTGTATATTCACATTCACCCTTACAGTCTGTCAGACAACTGTGGTCATATTCGGGAATTGGTTTTGCCGCAAAAGCCGAAAAGCTTGTTGCCACAAAAACGAGTACAAGAAAAATGCTTATAAATTTTTTCATAACTTCATCCTCCTGATTTTCTTTACCATAAGAGTATCATTTTTATTTCATAAAGTCAATGAATATGTAAAAATATAACTGTAAAAAATACTATAAGACTTGACACAAAAACAGCAAGTGTTGTATAATATCTTTCAATAAAATAATTATGTATTTAAAGGAACCAGCTGACTGAAGAGGATGTTGGTCCTTTTGTGTTTTTTTTTGCAAAAACACAAAAACTGTTATTTCAGAACAAACTGAAAAGGAGACTGTATAATGGAAATACAACTTCAGGAGCTTATTGACCAGATCAAAAAAGATGGTGTCCAGGCAGCAGAAAATCAGGCAGAAGCAATACTCGCTTCTGCAAAAACTGAGGCTGACAAAATCATCGCTGATGCAAAAGCACAGGCAGATAAAATTATCGCCACTGCTAAAAGCGAAAATGATAAAGTCGTAAAATCAGGCGAAGATGCTATCCGTCAGGCAGGCCGTAACCTTCTCATTTCTTTCAGAGAGAGCGTTACAAGAGAGCTGAAATCTCTCGTAGCTCAGAACGTAAACGCAGTTTATTCATCTGACGACCTCAAAAAACTTATCATCAATATGGTTGAATGCTGGGCAAGCAAGCCCGATGCAGAGGATGTATCTGTTATTCTTAACAGTACAGACCTGAACAAGCTGGAAGAAGCATTACTTGCTGAGCTTAAATCAAAAATGATGAACGGCGTTACTCTCAAGGCTAACGATAATTTCGACGGCGGATTCCGCATCGCAACAGATAACGGAACCGTTTATTACGATTATTCCGCTGAGGCTGTTACAGATATGCTTTCAAACTATCTCAGCCCCAGAGTTACTGCACTTCTGAAAGAGGCTGAATAATTATGGCAGAATATTATCTGATATCTCAGTTACCGTCACTTGACGGCATTTCCGAGAATACTCCTCTGCCCATTACAGAAGAGCGATTCAGGGAACTTTGTCAGCGTTTTCTCGGCAAGAAGGCTCAGAATATACTGGAAACATTAACTCTTATGCCGTCGAGAAACTCTGAAAAATCACCGTCTGCTCTGATTGAGAACTGGAATGAAGGAGAAAAAAAACTCCGTCTGGCTCTTGCAAAATTCCGTGCAGACAAGCTTAAAAAGCAATTAAACGTAGAAATCCAGTCTTTCCCTGCAGAACTTGTTCAGACTGCACGTACTGCAGTTGAAATCGAAAGTCCTATGGAAGCGGAAACTTTTCTTAACCGCTACCGTCTCGATTTTCTTGAAACACTCAGACCTATGGATTCATTTTCAGAAGAATTTATTTTCTATTACGGGCTGAAGTTAAAGCTTATTGAACGCATAAGAAAATTCGATACAGAAAGCGGCGAAGACGCATACAGAAATATCTATAACTCCATTATGAACAAAGACAGATCGGAGGTTATACAATGACCGAAAACAAAGGCAAAGTGGTAAGCGTTAACGGCAACCTTGTGTCAGTAAGGTTCGAAGGCAACGTTTCAATGAATGAAATCTGCTACGTTAACGTTGACGATACAAAACTCAAAAGCGAAGTTATCCGTATAAAAGGTGACATCGCACAGATTCAGGTTTACGAAATGACAGGCGGCATAAAATGCGGTGACAATGTTGAATTCACAGGCGAAATGCTCTCTGCTCATTTAGGGCCCGGACTTCTGGGACAGATTTATGACGGACTTCAGAATCCTCTGCCCATTTTAGCAGAGCAGGCAGGCTGGTTCCTTGAAAGAGGAATTTACGCAGATGGACTTGATGCTGAAAAGAAATGGGAATTTACTCCCACAGCAAAGGTGGGCGACACCCTGCGTGCAGGTGAATATTTAGGTACAGTCCCCGAAGGTCCTTTTACACATAAAATTTTTGTACCCTTCTATCTGCTTGGCAACTACACCCTCAAATCAATTGCAGATAAAGGCGAATATACAGTAAACGAAACAGTTGCAGTTCTTTCTGATGAAAGAGGCAGAGAAACTCCTGTTTCAATGGCTTTCAGATGGCCTGTAAAACGTGCGGTAAAATGCTACACAGAAAGACTTGCCCCCACAGAAACAATGGAAACAAAGGTTCGTCTTATCGACTCTTTCTTCCCCGTTGCAAAGGGCGGAACTTACTGCACACCGGGTCCTTTCGGTGCAGGTAAAACAGTTTTGCAGCACACAACTTCAAAATATGCAGATGTTGACATCGTTATCATCGCTGCATGCGGTGAACGTGCAGGTGAAGTTGTTGAAACTATTACTGAATTCCCTGAACTTACCGACCCCAGAACAGGCCGTTCACTTATGGAAAGAACTATTATCGTATGTAATACCTCATCAATGCCTGTTGCTTCCCGAGAAGCATCAGTTTACACAGCAGTAACACTTGCGGAATATTACAGACAAATGGGTCTCAACGTTTTAATGCTTGCTGACTCTACCTCACGTTGGGCACAGGCACTCCGTGAAATGTCAGGACGACTTGAAGAAATCCCCGGTGAAGAAGCCTTCCCCGCATATCTTGAGTCATACATTGCAGCTTTCTATGAAAGAGCAGGTTATGTACTTCTTCCTGACGGAAGCCGTGGCTCCGTTACAATAGGCGGTACAGTTTCCCCTGCAGGCGGTAACTTTGAAGAACCTGTCACTCAGGCAACCCTCAAGGTTGTAGGTGCATTCCACGGACTTTCACGTGAGCGTTCAGATGCCAGAAAATATCCTGCAATCGACCCCCTTATTTCCTGGTCAAAATATAACACGGTAACAGACTCCGCAAAATCTTCTTACCTGAAAAACATCCTTCTCCACGGTGATGAAATCGGCTCAATGATGAAGGTTGTAGGCGAAGAAGGTACAACGATTACAGACTATGTTATCTATCTCAAAGCTGAAATGCTTGATTCGGTTTATCTCCAGCAGAACTCATTCGACCCTATTGAAGCAAACTGCACAACAGCACGTCAGCGTTACGTTACAGATAAACTTGTTCGTTTACTCGGCAGTGAATATTCTCTCGACAGTAAGGACGATGCACGAAGCTTCTTCAACCGTCTTCGTCAGAAGTTCATTGACTGGAACTATACAGAATTTGAAAGCGAAGCTTTCGCAAAGGCTGAAAAAGAAATTGATGCTCTTTATGCAGAAAGACAGGGAGTTATCAATCAGGATGCCGGTCTTTTATTAAAAGGTGGTGAGTGAAAATGAACAAAGTATTTAACAGAATCGAATCCATCACAGGTAACGTTATCACAGTAAGAGCAGAGGGTGTCAGATACCACGAACTTGCTCAGATAAATACCCGCTTCGGTAAATCACTTGCAGAAGTAAATAAAATCGACGGCGACCTTGTTTCTCTTCAGGTTTTTGCAGGCGGTCAGGGTGTTTCGACAGGTGACGAAGTCCGTTTTCTCGGACACGAAATGCGTGTTTCATTCAGCGAAGACTTACTCGGCAGAATCTTCAACGGTTCAGGCGAGCCGAGAGATAAAGGTCCTGCACTTACAGATAATATGAAGCCTATCGGCGGACCTTCAGTCAATCCCACAAAGCGTATTCTTGCAAACAGAATGATGAGAACAAACATTCCGATGATTGATATGTTCAATACCCTTGTTGTTTCGCAGAAACTTCCCATATTCTCAATTTCAGGTGAACCTTACAACCAGCTTCTTGCAAGAATTGCCCTGCAGGCTGAAGCAGACGTAATCGTTCTTGGCGGTATGGGTCTTAAATATGACGACTTCCTTTATTTTAAAGAAGAACTTTCAAATGGCGGTGCTTTAAGCAAAACCGTTATGTTCATTCACACAGCATCAGACCCCACTGTTGAATGTATGATGATTCCCGATATGGCACTTGCAGTTGCAGAGCAGTTCGCTTTGCAGGACAAAGACGTGCTTGTGCTTCTCACAGATATGACAAACTTTGCAGATGCAATGAAAGAAATCGCCATCACTCAGGAACAGGTTCCCTCAAACCGAGGCTATCCCGGTGACCTTTATTCACAGCTTGCATCCCGTTACGAAAAAGCTGTTGACTTTAACGATTCAGGCTCAGTTACAGTTCTTGCCGTTACAACAATGCCGGGTGACGACGTAACTCACCCCGTACCGGATAACACAGGCTACATCACAGAAGGTCAGTATTATCTCAAAGGCGGAAGAATCGAACCCTTCGGTTCACTCTCACGTCTTAAACAGAATGTCAACAGCAAAACACGTAAGGACCATCGTATCCTTATGGACTCTATGATAAGATTGTATTCATCCTATAAAGAAACTCTTGAGAAGAAAAATATGGGCTTCTCAATGAACCGCTGGGACGAAAAGCTTCTCAAATACGGTCAGCTTTTTGAAAACAGACTTATGGATTTGTCTGTTAACCTTACACTCGAAGAAGCACTTGACCTTGGCTGGGAAATCCTTGCAGAATGTTTCGAAAAGGATGAAACAGGAATTAAATCCGACCTTACAGACGAATTCTGGAAAGTTAAGTAAGGAGGATTAAAGTGGCAAAAATCAAACTGACTAAAAATGAGTTGAAGATACAGAAGGATGCCCTTAAAATGTATCGGAGATATTTGCCTACTCTGACACTTAAAAAGCAACAGCTTCAGGCTGAAATCCGCACCATTGAAGCAAAAGCCGAAGCGGTAAGAAAGGAAAGAAAAAACCTTGAAAAAGGGTTCAGCTCCTGGATTGCCGTTTTTAGCGAAACAGATGCTTTCCCTGACGATGCAATCTCCGTAAGCAACATCCGTAAGGGTTACGGCAATATCGCAGGCGTTACCATTCCCGTATATGAAGGTGCAGATTTTACCCGTAAAGACTATGATTTATACGAAACTCCCCTCTGGGTTGATATAGCCGCAAACCATATGGAAAAAGCGATGAGTCTTGACCTTGAAGCAGAAGTGTTAGATGAGCAGGTAAGACTTCTCGAAGAGGAACTTCGTGCAACCTCACAGAGAGTTAACCTGTTTGAAAAGGTAAAAATCCCCGAAACAGAGGAAAACATCAAAAAGATTTCAATTTATATGGCGGACCAGCAGGTAAGTGCCGTTGTCCGTTCAAAAATTTCAAAACGCAAAATAGCATTAAGAAACGAAATGTCTTCGGAAACGGAGGTGTACTCGTTATGATAGTGCCTATGAAAAAAGTTTCTCTCATCATTATGGGAGATAAAAAATCAGAAACGCTGAAAAAGCTCCGTAAGCTGGGAATTCTTCACCTTGAATCTGTTGAAGGCTCAGGTAAAAAACTTGAAGAATTAAAAGAAAGAGTTTTACTTTTAGAAAGTGCACTTTTCAGTGTATCGGAAAAGAAAAACAAAAAAATCCGACAGGAAAAAGCCGATATACAGAAAGCAATTTCAATAGCAGAAGAAGTCAACGCTCTCGAAGAAGAAAAAAAGCTTCTCAATGCAGAAAAACTTACTCTCACGGCAGAGCTTGACCGCCTTTCATCCTGGGGAGAAATTGACCCCGCAAAGCTTCAGGAATTAGCTGAAAAAGGCATTGATGTTTCACTTTATGAAATATCAAAAAATGAATACGAAAATCTTGGCGAAAGCGTAAAAACAATCGCTCTTGAGAAAACAAAAAATTCCGTTAAATTCCTGCTTGTAAAAACAGGTGCCGACGGTGAAGAAGAGGCTGTCGATTCATTGCGAAGCTACAAGCTTGAAATGCCCTCCATTTCCACATCGGAAATCAGGCAGAAAACAGAGAATTCAATAAAACGCATAAACGAAATTACTGAAAACGTTTCTTTCTTTGCAAGTTACAGCGATAGTATTAAACAAGCACTCAAGGCTTGTGAAAAAGAAATAGAATTTGAAGTTTATGCAACAGGTATGGCAGACGAAAAGCTGTCCGATGCTGAAAAAAGTAACGTTTCTGTTGCCTACTTCACAGGCTATGTAGAAGAAGAAAACCTTGAAAACCTTAAAAATACCGCAAGAGAAAATTCATGGGGACTTCTCGTTGAAGAGCCTACAGAAGAAGACAATGTTCCCACAAAGCTGAAAAACAATAAGTTTGTCAGTCTTATTTATCCGCTTACTGATTTCCTCGGAACTGTACCGGGATATTTTGAATACGACATTTCAGGTTGGTTTTTAGCATTTATCCTCGTCTTCTTCGGAATTATTTTCGGCGACGGTGGATACGGTCTGTTCATATGTGCAGTAACGGGACTTCTGATCGGTAAATCAGTAATATCAAAGAAAGAAGTATCCCCTGCTTTCCTGCTTATAGGACTTTTCGGTTTATCCACAATTCTCTGGGGTACACTTACCTGCACCTGGTTTGGTCTTCCGGCTGAACAGTTGCCCGTATGGCTTCAGAAATTGTCAATTCCCGTTATTTCCAATGTCTATACCGACAAAATATGGTATCCGTTCTGGACAAATGGTAAATATGGTCTTACAACAGCACAGAATCTGCAGATTTTCTGCTTCTCACTTGCTCTTATCCAGCTTACAGTAGCACATATCAAGGTTGCTGCAAGAAACAGAAAGTCAATCAAAATTCTTGGTGACATCGGTTCAATTCTGCAACTTACAGGCATCTTCTATGTGGTGCTCAGTTTCGTTGTAAATGCTCAGGTATTCCCGTTCAGCCTTGTGCTTGGAGGAATTCCCGTAGGAACAGTCGCTCTCATTATGGTTATAGCAGGTTTTGTTATGAGTTTCGTATTCTCAAACTATGAGGGAAGCATCGTAAAATCAATTCTCGAAAGTCTCAAAAACATCGTTTCTGTGCTTCTGGGCGTTGTAAATGTCTTCTCTGACATAGTTTCATATATACGACTCTGGGCTGTAGGTCTTGCAGGTGCGGCAATCTCCGCAACAGTAAATGAACTTGCAGGTCCCCTGCTCGGCAACTTTATGTTTATGATACTTGCAATAATACTTCTCGTGTTCGGACACGGACTGAATATGATACTCAATGTCCTTTCCGTTATCGTTCACGGAATCAGACTTAACACTCTGGAATTCTCATCACATCTTGATATGTCCTGGAGTGGTCACAAATTCAAACCGTTTGAAGAATAAAAATAATTAATAAGGAGAATTACTATGAATTTAGGATTATTAGCAACAGCTTTAACAATGGGTATTGCCGCAATCGGTTCTGCAATCGGTATCGGTATCGCAGGTCAGGCATCAATCGGTGCATGGAAAAAATGCTATATGAGCAATAAAGCAGCACCTTTCATTCTTACAGTTTTTGCAGGTGCTCCCCTTACACAGACAATCTACGGCTTCCTTCTTATGCAGCAGATGAAATCATCAACTGCAGACCCTGCATTCCTTTTGGGTCTCGGTATTGCATCAGGCCTTGCAATGGCACTCTCTGCTGTTTATCAGGGTAAAGCAGGTGCTGCAGGTGCAGACGCCCTTGCAGAAACAGGCAAAGGCTTCTCACAGTACATCACAGTTGTCGGTCTTTGCGAAACAGTTGCTCTCTTCGCACTCGTTTTCAGCATGGTTGCACTCGGATAATCTCAGAAGAATACACGGACAGGAAATCTTCACAAGAAGATTTCCTGTTTTTATTTTTACATCTACAGCAGAAACATATAAGTACGTTTTTATCGTGTTAACATTTCGTTAACCTTTTTTAAACACAATCACAACAAAAAATTGATAAGATTTATTGATTGCTAATCAAAATAATAAATACGGAGTGGGATTATGAAAAAACAGCATAAAAATCTTGGCAATAAAAACATACCCGAATATAGCACCGTTAAAGAAATTGTTGTCACAGGCACAAAAAGAGGCGGTGACAAAAAGCAATTTGTTTTCCTTGATAAAAACAGAAACGAATGCACACGTAACTATAATCAGACATGGCGTGAAATCAGTTCTTTTGGTACATTCCTTGCACTTAAAGGTCTTGACCGTCAGAAAAAAATCGCTGTTATCGGCGAAAACTGTTTCGAATGGATGATTGCTTATTATGCAACTCTCTGCGGCGGTAATATTTCCGTTCCCATGGATGCAAAACTTCCCTTTGAAGATATTGAAGACCAGCTTATCCGTTGCGACTGCGATGCTTTTGTTTATACTGATTATTTCAAAGACTTCGTTGAAGATCTTAAGAAAAATCCCGAAATAAAAATTCAGCACTATTTCTGTATGGACAACTTCCCTGAATATCTTGCAGAAGGTGGGGAAGCAATGGATAACGGCAACAGAGACTTCCTTGATGCAGAAGTAAAACCTGAAGATCTTGCTTGCATTGCATACACATCAGGTACAACTGCAAAAAGTAAAGGTGTAATGCTTACTCACAAAAACATTTCAAGCGATGCATCGTCTGCATGCCGCGTTCTTTCAGGCAAGCATGCAATCGGCTTTATGCCCCTTAACCACACTTATGCATGGGTAAGTGCTCTTTTCTCATCATATATTCTTATCGACTGGGGTTATATGTGCGAAAGCATCAGAACAATCCCCAACGATATCAAAAAGTACAAGCCTTATAATTTCTCAGGTGTGCCTCTTGTTGTTGAAATAATCTACGATAAAATCTGGAAAACAGCAAAGAAGACAGGTAGAGAAGAAAAACTTAAAAAAGGCATTAAGCTCAGTAATTTCCTTATGAAGCTCGGCATTGATAAGCGTCGTGAAATTTTCAAAACAATCCACGAAAGTCTTGGCGGCAACCTCAGTATGATTATCTGCGGTGGTGCATGGCTTGATCCCAAATACGAAAAAGGAATGCACGATTTCGGTATTGATATTTTCAATGGTTACGGTCTTACCGAATGCTCACCTTCAATCACATGTAACAGACCTGACAAATTCAAATTCGGCTCTGTTGGTACTCCCCTTGATTGTTGTGAAATCAAGATTAATGACCCCGACGAAGAAGGCGTTGGTGAAATTTATGTTAAGGGTACAAACGTTATGGTTGGTTATTACGGTGACCCTGAAGCAACTGCTGAAGTTTTTGACGGAGAATGGTTCAAAACAGGCGACCACGGTAGAATCGACGAAGACGGATTCCTTTTCATAGTAGGAAGAAAGAAAAACCTTATCTGCCTTTCAAACGGTAAAAACGTTTCTCCTGAAGAGCTTGAAGATAAGCTTTCAAGAATTGATTACGTAAAAGAGGTTCTTGTTTACGATGAAGACCAGAAAATCGTTGCAGAATTCTTCCTCAATGAAGTTGAATATCCCGATGCAAGAGAAAGAATCAAATCAGATGTAAACGATTTTAACCGTAAGATGCCCTTCTTCAAAAACATCAACAAAATCGTTATCCGTGACGAAGAATTCCCCAAAACAACCACTCTCAAGATTGTTAGAAATTATAAAGATAAATAAAATAAACGGATGTATCTCTAACGAGATACATCCGTTTTTATTATTTTATTATCTCTGATAAATCCTGAAATTCACAGTGAATGTACTACCCTCTTCAGGGACACTTTCAACGTCAATTTCACCATCGAGAATATCAACAATTCTCTTTACAAGCGCAAGACCCAGCCCATTTCCTGAAACAGAATGAGAGGTATCGCCCTGATAAAATTTGTCAAAAATATGGTTGAGTGTTTTCGTGTCCATTCCGCAACCGGTATCTGAAATGGTCACCTCAACATCATCAATGTTTTTCTGTAAAGTAACGCTTATTTTACCGCCGTCAGGCGAAAACTTGATTGCATTTGAAAAAAGATTTGCCCACACAAGAGAAATAAGGTCAGGCTCAGTGTAAATATACACATCTTCCTCGATTTCAATTTCAAGGTCAATATTCTTTTTGCTCCACTCGCTCTCAAAGCTGAGAAGGGTCTCGCAAAGATTTTCACTGATATTACACCTCTGTAATGCAGGAACAATATTCTGTGACTCAAGTTTGTTGAGCTTCAGAATATTTGTAATCAATTCAGAAAGATGTCTTGTGGTTTTCTGTATATATTCTGCATACACAACTCTTTTTTCTTCCGGCAGATCAGGATCTTCAAGAAGTGCACCGTAGTTCTGTAACACAGCAAGTGGTGTTTTCAATTCGTGGGAAACATTTGATATAAAGTCTACTTTAAGTGTTTCTATATTTGACAGCTCTGCCGCCATAGTGTTAATATCCACTGCCATTTTTGAAAAATAGCCGAATTTCTTTTCTTTTACACGCGCTGTGAAGTCGCCCTCTGTGATACGCTTTGTAACCTTGAGAATTTCAGCAAGAGGCTTTTCAACAAAAACCTTTCTTCTGAACTGATTAACGAAAGAAACAATTCCCGAAACAATCGCTGTACTTGTAAAGGCGAAGGCAGTCGCCAGACGGATATTGCTCGAGGTATAAACAAGACCTGTTTCGTGTTTGAGAATAATAAGGAAAACTGCAAGAATGCTGCCGATTACAACACCAACAAGTGCAAAAAACAACATATAGTTGAAAAAGGCAGTTATAATTTTCTTTATCATTTGAGCACCACCTTATAACCGAGTCCGTGCACGGTTACAATTTCAAACTCTTCACAGCAGGAAAACTTTTCACGCAGTTTTGTCATATATACATCAACTGTTCTTGTACTCGAAGTCGTGTCAGCATCCCAGAATTCATCCATAAGTTTTGAACGGCTGAATGCTTTTTTAGGATATGAAAGCATTTTGAAAATAATATTGAATTCACGTAAAGTAAGCTGAATTTCCTCTCCGTTGTAGTTTGCCGAATGCTCTTCCTCGTCAAGAACAAGTTTTCCCACAACAACTTTTTTGTTTACGGCAATTTTTGCTCTGCGGAGCAAAGCACCGATTTTAAGATTAAGTTCATCAAGATCAATAGGTTTAACCATATAATCGTCAATACCTATACCATAACCCATTCGTTTTGACATCAGATCATCTTTTGCGGTAACAAAAAGAATGGGAATTTCCTTGTTCGTTTCACGCACGGTACTTGCAAACTCAAAACCGTCTGTTCCCGGCATCATAATATCTGACACAATAAGGTCAATCTGATTTTCATAGAGAATATCATAAGCCTCGTTCGCATTAAAAGCACTGAAAACACTGTGGTCATATTGAGCAAGATAGGTTGAAACAGCTTTGTTAAAGTCCTGATTATCTTCGACTATAAGAATTTTAGCCATAAAAAACACCTCTTGAGGTATTATATCACAAAACCTGCATTTTTTCATTCTTTTTTTACAAAAAAACAACTCATATGTTTTTACACATATGAGTTGTTGATTTAAACACTATAAAAATCTGCATAATTTTATCAGCAATTAATGAATTCTGCAAGTTTGCCGATTGTGTCACATTCTTTAAAATCTTCAGCCTTAAGCTTCACACCAAATTCACTGTGAATTTCTTCACCGAGACAAATAAGGTCGAAAGATGACATTCCAAGACCATTTTTGATATTTGTATCTGCAGTGATTTCTTCATCGGGTTCAACATAGTTAAGAATAAGTTCAATTAATTTTTCCATTTTATTTCACCTTGTCTTCCTTGATATTTTTAAGAATTTCTGAAACTTTGACATCGGGATTTTCTATACCCATAACAAGAGTATCGTGAATCTTATCATAGAAATGATGAAGTTCATCAAGAGGGCTGTTTACAAGTCTGTATTCAAAGTTGAAGTCAAGTCCGTTATCATATGCTCTGTGCATAACTGTAAGATAAAGGGGTTGAACTGATGAATCGTTATTGTACCAGAAGCCTCGGCTTGTCTTTTTCATTTCTTCGCCGTAATAAGGCATAGGGAAATGAGGATGATATGAGAAAGTAACACATTCGTATGTATAACGTGTGCCTGTTTTCATTGCGAAGTGTCTGAGAAGAACGGCTTCCATAGGACTTATATTTGAGTGTTCAAAAACATCATTCTGAGCTTTTTCAATAACTCTTACTGCTTCGGTGAAAGTCATATCAGGTTCAACAATATTTCTCATTGAGAAGAAGTGCATTCTTACACCGCCTGATTTCTTATCAAGCAATGTTGCACGACGGTTAACCATAATTTTGTATGAAATGTCTTTTTCGTCATCATTGAAAGATGAAAGAGCACTTCTCATTCCCATCATAAGTACGCAAGGAACTGAGAGACCTTTTTCAGCACACATCTGTATCAGTTTTTCAGATGTTTCTGCATCAAGACTGAATTTAATTGTTCTTGATTCGGGATTTGCATCAAGAACTTCTGCTTTTCTTAAATTGGGCTTATTCTTTTCAGCTCTCTGCTGAAGAAGTCTGCTGGGACGGACATAGTCAGTATAAATAGGCTCTGATGTGTCCTTGATTGTGCTTAACCAGAATTTTTTGTCTCTCTTATGCTGTTCTGACTTACCGTACTGAAGTTCCTTTTCAACCATATCGTAATAACTGCGCATGGGCTTAGGATATGCAGTGCCGTGTTTTTTATGAAGATAAATAGAAAGTGCGTCTGCAAGGAACATTTTTGAAGAAAAGCCGTCAAATGCAAGATGATGCAGTTTCATATAAATACCGTTATAGTTGTTTTCAAGGTGCATAATTCTTATTTCATTGACAGGTTTATCCCACATATCAATAATAGAATGAGAACGGTTTTTAAGAAACTCGTGAGCTTCATCCCATGGCATTGAAGAAATATCTTCTTCAATAATTTCAATTTCGTGTTTATCTGCAAGATACTGATAAACCTTTTTGAAAGGACGTCTTGTAAAGCGAAGACGCATTGTATCGCATCTGTCTATCGCCTCATAAAGTGCTTCTTTCATAACTTCTGTATCAAATTCACCCTGCCAATAATAACCGGTTACAATATTGAGAACAGGTGCATCTGTGCTATGATGCTCTGAAAGGTAGAACATCAGGTGCTGTGCGGGAATCAAAGGATATGCTTTAACTTTTTGCCCATTTTTAAGTTTGATTTCCATTGTGTTTCCTCTCTCTTACACTCAAATTAAAATTTAAAGTCACAATCAGAACTGAACATTATTTCTCTTGATTTTGTTTGTTGTTGTTTTGGGGAACGGAATTTCTCTCAGACGGAGTTTTGCAATTTCCTTTTCAGGCTTTTCACCTTTGTTTGCTTCTTTGATTTTTACCTTAAGGTAAGCTTCTACGTCTGTGATACCTGCCATTGCAGCATATTCTGTATCAGGGAAAATTTCAGCAATAATTCTATCGTTCTCAGCACTTACAACGATTTCCTTAATAACTTTTTCGTCCGCAAACTTCATTTCGATTTCTTCGGGAGAAACATTTTCACCGTTTGAAAGAACGATAAGGTTTTTAAGTCGGCCTGTAACATAAAGATGTTCGCCGTCACCGCTGAATCTGCCAAGGTCGCCTGTTTTAAGGTAACCGTCCTCTGTAAATGCTGCAGCAGTTTCTTCAGGCATTTTGTAGTAACCCATCATAACTGATTTACCTTTAACCTGAATTTCACCGTTAACGATTCTTACATCAAAAATACTCTTCATTATTTTACCGCTTGAGTATTTGTATTTGTTACTGTTATCACCTGTTGTGATTTTAGGAGCAGTTTCGCTCATGCCGTAACCCTGACGGAGAAGAACACCACATTCTTCATATTCATCAATAAGAGCGGGAGAAACGTAAGCACCGCCTACTGCCAACCATCTGAGGTTTTTACCGAAAACTTTTTCAGCAACTTCTCTTGCACTTAAATCAGGGAGTTTTTTACGGAGAATGTTAACTTTTCTGATAAGTGTTTCAGCAATCATGGGAACAAGTCTCATTGTTGTGGGCTGGAACACCTGAAGGCTTTTAGCCATATTACTCATATCACCATTAAGGCAAACTGTAAGGCCTGCAAGAAGAGGTTGGAAGTAGTCACTTGTGAAACAGAAAATGTGGTGCATAGGAAGCACTGAAAGAAGAACGTCGTCTTTATCATTTACAAATTCTGTATAAGTGATGTTTGCAATAAGGTTTGCAGAAGAAAGCATAACACCTTTTCTTACACCTGTTGTACCTGATGTGTAAATAATAGTTGCACAATCTTCCGGATTGAGTTCAATTTCTGAAAGTGAAGCATATTCTGAGTCTTCACCGTATTTTTCATAAATATCAGCAAACCATTCAGCGTTACCCATATTAACCATAACTTTGAGTTTGCCGTATTTTTCTGCAATTTCTTTTGCAGTTTCTGCATAGTCATCTTCGTAGAACAACGCTTCAATATCGCCCTGTTCAAACAACGTAACAGCTTCTTTAACTGTTGTATTGGGAGCAAAAGGCACAAATACGTTGCCGCTTACGAGAGTACCTGTAAGAACTGTGATGTATTCGTATGAAGTTTTGCCGATAATAGCAATGTGCATTCTTTCGGGACATACGGAACGGATAAATCTGCAAATAGCAAGGCTGTTCTGATGAAGTGTATTGAAACTTTTTTCAACTACTTCGTCACCGATAAGATATTTTATAAAAGCCTTGTCGCCATACATTTCTGCGCTGTTGTCAATAAGATCTCTTACTGTGTGGATTTTTGAATAAAAATCAAAACTACTCATATTTTTCTCCTTCTTAATATATTCCAAAAAAGTTCACTACAATTGTTTATTTTATATTCGCCAGGTTAAAAAAATGTATAAAAAATGTTAATGTTTTGTTTACGCTCCATCACTCCGCTCTGAATAATACCAAAAACAGGCACCCGTGTTTCTCTGTGGCAAGCAAATCCCCCACTCTACCAAACGTAGGTTGCCACCTTTTTTATATTGAGTTATAATATACACATATAAACCAAAGGAGAAAAACTTATGAACACTTACGTAACAGGTTCAACTATAAAAAATTTACGCGAGGCAAAAGAGCTTACTCAACTCCGGCTTGCAGAGAAAATCGGAGTCACCGCTAAAGCTGTTTCGAAATGGGAAAACGCTAAAGGTTTACCTGATATCTCGCTTATTGAACCTCTGAGTCAGGCGCTGGGTGTTTCCGTAACCGAACTTATGACAGGACAGACTGTCACGAACAAAAACGCATCTTCCAATATTCTTTTTTCAAAATTTTATGTATGCCCCGTATGCGGAAACGTGATTCACACAACAGGCGAAGCGTTCATAAGCTGTTGCGGTATCACTCTGCCGCCTCTTGAGGCAGAAGAAACAGACAAGGAGCATACAATCACAATTGAAAATGTTGAAGACGAAAAGTTTATTACAGTGAACCATCCTATGACAAAAACGCATTTTATATCATTTTTAGCCTACGTTACCTGCGACAGAATTCAGTTTGTAAAATTCTATCCGGAAGGCAACGCAGAAACAAGAATTCAACTTTGCGGAAGAGGATTTATTTACATTTACTGCAACAAACACGGCCTTATGAAAATCAGAACACCTTACTAATCGTTATAAAAATGACAAACATGCCGACGGCACCGCATAATTTATCCGCGATGCAATAGAAATCTATTGTGGAAAATAAAATCTGACCTTTTACAGTCAAAAAAACAGATAAAGACCGAAGAATTTATTAAAATCCTTCG
Source organism: Acutalibacteraceae bacterium (assembly GCA_045632485.1). Classification (GTDB taxonomy): domain Bacteria; phylum Bacillota; class Clostridia; order Oscillospirales; family Acutalibacteraceae; genus SIG575. The sequence continues at coordinate 6,465 of JAZQWT010000080.1, read as the reverse complement.
GTCTTTTAGTTTTATTTTTCAGTTTTGCTGTAAAGGCTCTTTCTGATTTCGGAAATGTTGTTTCAGAATCAGTTTTTAAAAGCACAGAATATTACACGCGTGACGGTGTTTTTTCTTCAGGTTCTTTGCTTTGGGCAGTATCTTTTTTATCAAGAAGCGATGTGAAATTGATTATGAATAACAGTGCATATGCAACCCACATGGGCAGGTTTTCAATAAATGCACTCTTACCTACAGTTGCCAGCAGAACAAGCATAAGAATAAGCACAGCAACGAAAAATACAGTTGCAAATATGTATTTTTTCTCTTTCTGTTTTGACTTATGGAAAAGGAATATAATCACGCCTGCAGCACCTAAAAATGCAAAGATAAGTGCAGTTGCCCAATGTGACAGACAACGGGCTGTCATAACAAGGTCAAGACCTGCTGACGGCACATTGATTGTTACAAAAATCGAAGCACAACCCAGAGATGTAACAATTACACCTGCTTTGCCCTTATAATTGTTTTTGCGGTACATATAAAGTGTGTTTGTAAAAATCGAGAGGGATGCAAGAATACCCCAGATTTTAAAATGCCATGGATAACGTAAACCCAGCATACTTGCCGTAACATCAGTCAGGATATTACCGAACTGTTCAGGAAAGCTTAAAAATCCATACCAGGTGATGAAAGCAAATCCTGCAATAAGATTTACCATACAAAAAGCAGTGGTGACCTTTGTAATCTTCTCTGCAAAAAGTATCTTGTTAATAAAAAGAGCATACAAAAACAGAATTACGGTTGAACAAATCACCCATACCCAATAAATTGCCGGATTCGCATACAAAGGCTGATGGAGCATACCGTCAAATTTTGCCACAAAATCAGCAGACGGCAACATCATATCTGCTTCTGTGGGAATAATATAAGGGAATTGGTCCCATCGCATAAACACTGACATCCATACGCCATACACAATTGCAATCAAGCTGCTCAATCCCATATAAAATTTCATCGTTTTTTTATCACTCATAAATATCACCCCTTAACTTGATTTTATCACAAAAACAAAATTAAAACAATAAAAATTTACTTTTCACTTATTCTGTGAATACACTATTGATTTATGTTTAGTGAGTACTTAACCACCATTCGGCATAAGCCTCGGGATAATTGGTTTTAAATCCTGTTACGCCCATATCGCATATCTGCTGCCACCATTCAGGGTAATCGCCAAGATTTGAAAAAACTTTGATTCCCATAGATTCAAACATTTCAACGTCCTCCTTGGTGAATGCTTCGTTGTTAAGACCAACTTCCCAAAGGTCGGAGCGTTTGACAAAATCCATTGTCTTTTCGTTGATAAAGCGGATATTTGCGCCGAAACGCAGACCCTCAGGCTTTCCGTGTTTACGATAATGCTCCTGAATTTCTTCAAGGACTTCCCAATCTCCTGACATAAAAATATACCTTGAAACGTTTTTCGATTTCGCAAGAATTTCATCCATACGGGGACACATCCCCTTGCACTTGAATTCAACCTCAACGGTAAGGTCATAATCAACTGTTGACAGCCATTCATCAAATTCAGGGAAAGTGATAAGATGTGTCACTCTGTCATCCATATAATCAGGCGGTGTAATCATACGTCTGCCGCCAAAATGCTCTGTCCAAGGATGTGGAGGATATTTAAGTTTAAGTGAATCGCGGTACGGTATATCAAATTTTTTTACTTGTTCTGCTGTCATATCTGCAAGAGAATCACGATGCTTTTCAAACGTCATATAACCCATAGTGCTATTGTGAGTTACAATAATTTCTCCGTCTCCGCATATCTGGATATCCATCTCAATACCCTCACAGCCCAGCTCGGCTGCTTTTTGGAATGCTTCCAGAGAGTTTTCAGGAGCAAATTGCGTAACTCCTGTGTGTGCGAATCTCATTGGCATTCCACAATACTCTTTTTTCATAAATTCATCCTCCTGTATTATTACTTTTTCAATTGCAATCTGATTATAAAAGGTTATGCTTTTGCATATTCAGAAAGCAAAGCGTGGTCATTCATGGGTTTACAGCAGTTTTCTGTTCTGACGGATGACCATTTGCGTTCAATTTCCTCAATTGAGTCATTGTTTATATCAACAACATTGTCCTCATCGTCTGAACCCATCATAAACCACTGGCTTGTTTCTCCCTTGGGACAATGCCCTTTGTAGGTCCATGTCTGCCAGTTGTATGAACATTCATTGAAAAGATTCAATATGTATTCCCATGTTGCAGTTCCGCGGCAAGGGGAAAACTCACCTGCGAGTACAGGCACATTAAAGTTTTTACTTGCATGGTGCTCGGTAACTTCCTTGAAGCTATCGTTTGAATCGTCATAAAGGTGATACTGATACATCACATTTTCCCATCCCCGTTCTTCAGGGTGCGGAATGTCATCAGGTGTCCAGATCGCTTCAAGTGTTATGATATGTTGCGGGTCATTTGCCCTGACCGCATCGTAAAGCAAAGAGTAAACATCATGATACTTGCTGTTAACCTTGTCTTCGCCTTCGTAATCGCACATAGGCTCATTCATCAGGTCGAAAGCTGCAACTGTTCCGTTACCTGCAAAATGACGGGCAATTTCACCCCATAATTCACAGGCAAGTGCACGGAAATCAGCACCTTCGTCAGTTTCATCATAGAGTCTGCAATGATTCACACGGCAACAGTGGTGGGCAATACTCTGATGACCGGGTACACCGTGCATATCAAGAATTACATACATTCCTCTTTTTCCGCATTCCTCAACAACCCAATCAAGACGTGAAAAATCGATTTCACCGTTTTCTTTACGTTTCCATGTGCCTGAATCATCTGTCTGGAAATTACGATACCAGAACGGCACACGCACACAAGTAAAGCCCAGTGACTGAAGATAGTCAAGGTCATATTCAGTGATGTAGTTGTCTTCACGGATTTTTATAAGTCGGTCAGCTTCTTCCTTGCCGAAACGTCTTTCAAGTGTTGTTACAATATCCCATTGAGCTTCTCCGCCCTTGAAAAAGCCCTGCCATAATTCATCGAGCAACCATCCGCCCAGATTTGTTCCTCGCAGAAACACCTGTTTTCCCTCAGCATTGATGATTTTTTCACCATCACAATGCAGCATACTGAGACTCATATTTAACCCTCCTGTTACAATGTTAATTTAATACTAGTTCTACAATTTGGAGTTTAATCGATTCTTATATTCCTATAATTTCTCTGATTTCTTTTGCGTCAACATCATTCAGACTGCATTTCTGCGAAACGGATATGTATGCCGCAACACCTGCAGCCTCACCAATTCCTATGCAGATAGGCATTACCCTGAAATTTGAATGTGCCATATGTGTACCTGAAATGTTTCTTCCGCAAAGCAAAAGATTTTCTTTAATTTCAGGGACAAGGCAACGGTAAGGAATTGTATATCCTTTTTCCTGATGAAAATGTTTCTGTACTCCTGTTTTGTCCAAACCTGAGCCTGTGATATTATGAACATCAAAATTGAAATAAGCATCCTTTACAACATAATCATCAAAAACCCTTGCTTCCAGAATATCATGCTCATTCAGGGTGTATTTACCCTTGAAGTGTCTTGTTTCGCGAATTCCTATAAGAGATGCGGAGCTGATAACATAACAATTCTCATAACCGGGAACAAAATTACGCAGATATTTAACTATGTCATCCATCTGTCTGCGACAAGTAAGCGTTGCTTTGGTTAAATCCTCTGCATCTGTACCGTCAATATTAATAGCATTTGTCATATTGCAGGTAACAATACCCGGAAGTGTTGATTTATATGTAAGAATATGTCCGGCAGGATAAGGAATATGTTCTTTTGCAAGAGCCTGAAGCTCACCATTCTGTGTTTCATAGGTTGATTCAAATGAACCTAAAAATACTGCACGGTCATAGTCAACTCCGCCGACTTTGAACATAAGTGTTGCAGGTTGCATTTTGTTATCATTTTCTCTGCCGAGAACAAATTCTGCTCCTGCTCTTGCGGCAATATCTCCGTCACCTGTAGCATCAATAGTGATTTTGGCATAAATATCTGTTTTGCCCGATTTATTGATAACAGTTGCGCCAAGAATTTTATCTCCATCGCAGATTGCATCCTCGGCAAAAGTATAAAGCATAACTTTGCAGCCAACCTCACAAAGCATTTCAAGATAAAGTGTTTTCAGCTTTTCAGGGTCTATCAGATTTGTGATTTCGTTTTTGAATTCACCTTCATTATTTTCAGATGTTCTTTTCAGAATTTCATAATACAAAGGACTTCCGCAGCTGCCTGTCCAATGGCTCATCAGACCTGAAGTTGAAATTCCGCCCACATCTCCGCATTGCTCAACAAGAATAACCTTTGCACCGTTTTTTGCCGCAGTATATGCCGCTGCAAAACCGGAAGGGCCGCTTCCGAGAACAAGAACATCGGTATGTAATTCAAACTTTTTAATCATATTTAATGCCTCAAATCGTAAATTGGAATTTGTCATAAAAATGATATAGCATCAATAAACAACATATATCGGTGTATTGCTGACAGTCAGTTTCCTGCTGTTCCGGATTTCATTGCCGTACATATCGAAAACGGTGTAATCACCTTCGGGCGCAACAATTTTAGTTTTTTTACCAAGGCTGTAATATACTTCAATTTTATTTCCTTTTGCCTTGTATTCGTCAATCACAAGATTCTTTTCGTTTGAAACATTTTTCACAAAATCCGCATTGCTGAGAAAACGGATAACCGTTGCGTATGAAATTACTGCTTCGTTGGGTTGCAGGTATTCGTTGAAAAAAGCAAAGTCATTGATATCGTTTTCGGGTGTGACGGTTTTTCTGAATGAAAACGAAACAAAACCGTTTCCACCTGTTGAGCGGGTGTAAAGCGCCTTGCAAGCGATTGTTGCAGCATCTGTACCGCCTACTCCGCTTTCACTGTTGAAACCACCTTTTGAGAGTCCTGCAGATTTTGTAAGGGTAAGCATTTTGTTCATATAATCATAGTAATTATCAAGCCCGTCGTGGTTGTGATAACCGAAACTATCAAGCAGATTTTTGTTCATCAGCTCTGCTGATTTCTGATAGAAAACAAGATTGCTTTCTTTTTCAGCAACCGCAAGTCCGCCCGAATAAACAAAAGCTGACGGATTTTCGGTTTTAATTATCGATGCTGTGTTTTCAAGAAACGAAAAGTATTCGTCAGGAGTACCTGCAAAGAAAAACCAGTTAGGCTCGTTCCAGATTTCCCACAGAATATCAGTGTTATTTGCATAATGTGTGGCAACCTTGCTTGCAAAATCCGACCAGATATGTGCATCAGGAGGGTAAGTCCAGCCGATTGATTCGTCGTAATCCTCTTTGTACTTATCTGCAGCAGACCATTTTCCTGCATTGAATCCGAGAAGCCAGTTATACTTCATATTGCGTTCGTTGACCTTGCTTACAAGATAATCCTGCACAGAAAAACTAACCTCGCCATAAGCTTCGCTCTGCATTGCACCCCAGCCGACACTGTCCTCACGCACAAGATTTACGCCGAGATATTCAGCCGTATCAAGGATTTTGTCAACTGATTCTTCGGCAGTAAAATTCGGGAGTTGAAAGCCTTCGCCCCATGTATATGCGCGGGTTATATATGGCTGAATTCCGTAGTAAAAGTTATCGCTTGCCTGTTCGTTTCTTGGAAGAACACCGATGCTGAAATTGTGTTTTGTTCTGTCAGACAGCTCAATCGAAACAATAAAAATTCCGTTTTTATCAGACGAAAAAGAAAAGATGTTATACGGCAAAGCGAAATTAAAATTGACATAACCGCGTTTTTTAAAGCCTGTCTGTTCGCTTGTTACAGAGATTTTTGTTTTTGTGCCGTCAAGGGATTTATCAAGGCATTCAATAACAACCTTGATTTCATCGTCAGGCTCAAACAAATTCCCTTCACCAACAACACCAAAACGAAGTTTTTCGCTTTCACCATTTATGTAGTATTCAATTTCAGTATCTGTCTGTATGATGACAAGTTGTTTTTCAGGAAACAAGCCGATAAAAAACATATCAAGTGTGAATATTACGGACAGTAAAAACGAAATAATCTTTGCCATCTTTTTCTCCTTTAATATCTGTTTTACAGATTCCTGTTCATCGAAATCATTATACCATTCGTTTCAAGAAAAACGCAACCGTTTCTGAGATGTCACAAATGGCAGGGGTGGTGATTTTTTATACTCTTTGAATGATTATTCTCAGACTTTTTGCCTCAGGCACACCGTAAAAAAATTTGCAGACAAGAAGTGCAGTTTTGCTTTTGAATTTTTATTTTTCAAAAACGGGATATGTTCTTCTGAAAACAGAATTTAATTTTTTGAAGTAATCAACATCTACATTATCAATTGTTTCCTTTGTGGTACGGTAACGCCAATTCTTTTCAGGAACACCGGGAATATTCATTCT
>JAZQWT010000079.1:0-3975 GCA_045632485.1 Acutalibacteraceae bacterium | reverse complement strand
AAGGATTTGAATATGCACCAATAAGAGAATACACAGGTGAAGATATAATTATTATGGACCTTATGAATGATGCTGCAGGCTACGTTGCAAACCCTGCAAATTATGTTCTTGCAGGTCTTCAGTATAACGAAAGAAGCGGTGCATTTGACAGCGATACATGGTGCCTTATTTCTTACGGCAAAGGTGCAGCACCTGCGTTCATCGGCAATTTCTATGAAATTTATGACAGCGTAAGATAAATATTTTTTATGCAATAAAAAAGAACCAACGCAGATTCGAAATCTGCGTTGGTTCTTTAAATTTTATATCAGTCAAAATATCCTTTGTAAATTATTTTCTTTTCGCTTTCGGGGAAAAGATAGGCGTATAAATCAACAAAATAATCGTCTGTCATACTTGCAATATAGTCAACAACAATCTGATTGTTTTCAGTATCTTCATATGGCTTTTCACGTTTGTAATGAGTTTTGTTGATGAAATTTATGTGATGGGTGAAAACAGGGGAATTCTTGTTTTCTTTTTCAAGGTCATCAAGCAGTTTATCATAAATTTCCGCCATCATAGGCTTAATAACTGTCTGCAATTCTTCTTCAACGGCATCCTGTCTGTAAATTAATTTATAGTTGTCGTCCTTAAGCCTTTTCAGGTCATTGAAATGCTCGTCATCCATTTTTATGTAGGGCTTGCCGTAGCTGTTTTCAACTATATTGACAATAAGATTATTGATAATTTCTGCATTATATGTGCCGAGAGTACCGCCTGAAAAATCTCTGTTTGCAATAATATGTGCCCTTTCCGCGTCTTGTCTGTCTTTACCGAGATAAGCAATAATATCGGAAATTCTCATCACACATCCCTCAAGAGTGGAGGGAACTGATTTTTTTACGTTCTTTTTGTCAACATAACAGCTTTCAATCTGTCTGTCGAAATCTTCAAAATTGTCAAGCTTTTTCGGGTGATATTCACAAAGCTCCATTTCGCCGTCGTGGGAAGCTATCCCGCTGAGTGTCTGCAGGCTTATGTTGTACGTGAAAATTCCGTCAAGAACTCTTACGGAGTGAATGTTGTGGCTGAAATGTCTTCCGGTATGTGAAAAATAAAGTTCATCAAGGAATCTTTCACCTGCATGTCCGAAAGGAGTGTGGCCGATATCGTGACCTAAAGCAATTGCCTCTATTAAATCAAGGTTAAGATTAAGAGCCTTGCCTATAGTTCTTGCAATTCTTGAAACGAGCTGAACGTGTAAACCGCGTCTTGTGATATCGTCGTTTTTATAGAAAGAAAAAACCTGCGTTTTATCGGCATATCTGTTGTAAAAAGGGCAGTGCATAATTTTATCAATGTCGCGGATAAAAGCAGTTCTCAATACGTTTGCTTTATCTCTTGAAGAATTGCGTCTTATAATATTTTCCTCATCAAAGCCGAATTGAGGTAAAGTGTTATTCAGTCTGTCATCTTTGATTCTTTTTACCATTTCAGGAGATAAACTTTCATAGTTCAGCATATTACCACCTCATAGAATAATTATATCACAAAGATGAAAATTTTTCATCAGGTTTTTTTAGCGGTTGAAAATTATTCTTTGTTGGTGTATACTTTTTTTACAGGGAGGTTTTGTTATGAAAGCACTTATTTTAGCAATGATTTATGTTATCACCAACTTTTTCACCTTCCTTGCTGTTGATGTTGAAAGAGTTGAAGATGTGCTGTACAATCAGCAGGTGAATTTTGAGAGAATCTCAGCAGAAGAAATGAACCTGACTGATGAAGAAAAAAAGAATTGCCGTGAGTGGTTTGACGATAATCTTCTGTTCAGAAACGGTATAAAGGAATTGCCGTATAACTTTAAATACGGCACAAAAACTCTTAATAAAACTATTGATGACTGGACTTTTGATGTAAGCGCAGAGAGCGAGGTCGGCGAAGCTTACCGCGGAGGTAAAACATCTTACATAACCTTAAAGCATAAAACAAACGGAATTGTTGCCACAGTTGAAGCTACAATTTACGAAGAAAAAGCAACCTGCGACTGGACTGTCTTTATTAAAAACGAAGGCAATGAAAATTCAGAAACTATCAGCAATTTCTATGCGCTTGATAAAGCCTTTGAAACAGGCGCTTCAGAGGTTTACTTCTCAAAGGGAAGCCGTGATGAGGCTTATGACTTTGTTATGCTTAACAAGAATCTCACCGCTTTTGATTGCGTTTTCAACAGTATTGATGGCAGGTCAACAGATAAATATCTGCCTTATTTCAATATTGCAGGCAAATCCGAGGGTATTGTTTTAGCTGTAGGCTGGTCAGGCTTCTGGGAAACAAAATTGAAAGAATTATCAGGCGTTACAACTGCAAAAGTAGGTCAGGAAAATTTAAAGGCTTATCTTCTTCCCGATGAAGAAGTCCGTTCACCCCTTGTTTCTCTGACTTTTTACAAAAACGAAAATCCTCTTAAAGGCTTCAATATGTTCAGGTCATGGATAACTGACTGCGTATATCCTGAAAATATCCCCGATACAATGACTATGATGGAAGTTGCAGGACCTCTTTCAACAAGCACCGCACAACAGATTATGGATACAATGAATACTTTCAAACCTTTTGTGTTTGAAAATGTTGATTATTTCTGGATGGATGCAGGCTGGTATAAATATAACGAAGGCTGGCACGATACCGTGGGAACATGGGTGCCTGATGAAACCAGATACCCCAATGGTATCAAAGAACTTTCTGACTACGGCAAAGAAAAAGGTTGCAAACTTGTTCTCTGGTATGAGCCTGAACGAGTAGTGAAGGGTACACCGCTCTATGATGCAGGAATAAACAAAGACGGCTGGATTATAAGCTTTGAAGATGACGATAACACAATGTACAATCTTGGAAATGAAGAAGCTTTGCAGTATCTTAGTGAATTGATTGCAGCATCTCTTAAAGAAAACGGTGTTTCTCTTTATCGTCAGGACTTCAACTTTTCACCTGAAAAATACTGGAAACAGGCTGATGAAGCTTTTTATGACGGCAGAACAGGTATCTGCGAAAATCATTATATTTCAGGAGAATACGCCTTTCTGGATTATCTGACCGATAACATTGACGGACTTATAATTGATAACTGTGCTTCAGGCGGCAGACGTCTTGACCTTGAAATGGCAAGAAGAAGTATCCCTGTGTGGAGAAGTGACTATAACTGTGCACCTCATTATGATATTATGGAGGCTACACAGTCAATGACATATGGTCTTTCTTTCTGGCTTCCGTTATCAGGTACTCTGCAGTACAACGATAACGAATATAACGCAAGAAGCAGTATTATGCCCTTTACAGTTGAAACTTTCGGCACAATCCACAGCCCTTATTTCTCTGTTTACAAACCTCAGAGAGAAATGATGAGTGAAAAATATTATCCTCTTGAAAGCGGAACTTATCTGAAAAACAAGATTCTTGCAATGCAGTATTCAGATAATAATGCCGAAGAGGGTTATGCTCTTGTTTATAAAAGAATAAACGTAAAAGAAACTGAGTACACACTTAAACTGAACGGTCTTAAGGCTGATACGCAGTATGAGGTTTATGATATTGATTCACCTGAAACTGTATATACTTTAACAGGTGAAGAATTAATGTACGACGGAATTAAACTTCAGCTTCCCGATGGAGAAAAAGCGTTTATAATTATGTTTTCTGCAAAATAATTTCTATCAAAGCACCCCTTGCCTAAAGGGAGGGGGACCGCGTAAGCGGTGGAGGGATAAATATTAATTTCATTAAACTTAAAATAATATCCCCCAGTCAAAACCTACGGTTTTGCCAGCCCCCTTCAGGCAAGGGGGCCTTTTTGTTATTCTTATTTCAGTAGTAATTTATAATTCACCTGTTACTAACCTTGCCATTTTGCTGTCATCCTGGAGCGTAGCGAAGGATCTCAAAATGGCAACATATAAACCATTCCCAAACGAGATTCTTCGCTTCGCTCGAGAA
>JAZQWT010000078.1:0-3329 GCA_045632485.1 Acutalibacteraceae bacterium | reverse complement strand
CTGCGACAGTCTTGAAAAAGTGTATTTTTCAGGAACAAAAGAAGAGTGGGAAAAATTATCTGTAGGGACAAATAATGAGAGCTTTTCAGATGCAACAATTAAGTTTGACAAAAACTTATGTGAACACGCTTATAACGCTGTTGTAACTCCGCCTACATGCACAGAACAAGGGTATACAACATATATTTGTCCGCTTTGCGATGATAGTTATATTGACGGCAAAGTTAATGCATCCGGTCACAAATGGAGTGATTGGCAGACTTTGATTGAGCCAACTGCAACCGAAGAAGGCATAGAGCAGAGAATATGTGAAGTGTGTGAAGAAACTGAAATAAGAACAGTTTCACCCACAGGAATAGTCGCTTGTCTTGCGGATATTTCAGGAGAGGTTAAGGAAACAAAGATTCTTGCAGGTGAAGCAACAGAGGTTGTGTTTGAAAACCTTGCAGAAGGTGAATATACAGTAACTGTGTCAAAAGCCACTTATGCTACAAGAAAATATACAGTTACAGTTGTTGACGGTAAAGCTGTTTGCGAGTTTAAGCTTAACCGTATCGGTGATATAAATGGTGACGGTGGTATAAATGTATCTGATTATGCCCGAATTCTCAGACACGTTAAAAAAACATCTGCTCTTGAAGGGTATGAGTTTGATTGTGCTGATATAAACGAAGACGGAAAAATATCAGTGCTTGATTACACTAAAGCACTTCGTCATGTCAAGAAAACAGAAATGCTCTGGTAAAATAAAAGTCCGTGGTGTTGTTGACACCGCGGACTTTTTTATAATTATGAATTGTAATTGAAAGTGTTAAAGCTTTTTTGCTTTTTTTAATATTGCGAGAAACGGCTTCCTGACAGGAAAAAGCAAAAGCCACATAAACGAAAGAAAACGGAAAGTTATTTTATCTGCAGAAAAAGCTTTGTTTTTTCTGTGTATTTCACGGACAACGGCAATTATTTTGTCAGGCGTAAAAACGCCGTCTGCGAAAGTATTTCCGTCACCTGCAGTGACAAAATTTTCGTCAGTCTTTTTTATAACTCTGTGGAGCAGATACACGTCATCTGTCGGTGAAAAGAGAACTATGTCACCCTTTCTGATTTGGTAAAAGGTGCATTTTTTTACTGTCACACTGTCTCTTCTGCCGGTGAAAAACGGCCACATACTCATACCTGTTACGGTGAAGCTTGCGTCAAGTCCGTTGTTAAGAGCATCTTTTACGGCAGACATAAAAGCCTTATTGTCAATTAACTTTTTTTCTTCAGACTGCGGAATCATAAGTTTTCCTCCAGCACTTTTTCAAGCACATCTGCCGATTCTTTTTCATTACGGCATTCAAACAGAAAAACAGGGATGCTTTTAAGGAAATCTTCTAGCAAATCAACTGCTTTTTCAGTTTTGCTTTTGTCATATGAAGGGTATTGAACATTCGGGAAAGCATAGGAAAAAGCATCCAGCTTTTCAAGCCTTGTTGCAGAATTTTCTGCACCTTGTTTCAGAATAACAAGTGCCTTCACCTCAACGCTTCTGTTGACACATTCACCGCTTGTACCGCTCCAGGGGAGAGAAAAAGCATTCCATTCATTTTCTTTATAACAACAGGCATTGTCGCCGTTGAGAATAATTGCGTTTTTATAGTCGCGCCAGAAATGAGCGTGAGTAGTTTTGCCTGTTTCGGACGGTGCGGAAATTATAACTGTTTCTTTACCTGAATTTTCGCAGTCTGTATTTTTCTTTTCGTATCTGAAACGGACATTTTTTATATCAAAGCTTTCTCCCACAAGCTCTCGTAGCTTTTCGATTGCCTTTTTCTGGGACAAAAGCACATTCTGTTCAGGAGAAAGTCTGCATTTGTCAACTTCTGCACAGCCACCGCGTACTGCTTTTAAAACCATACGCGTCATTGTGACTGCATATTTTTCACCGAATTCCTTTTTTATAAGTTCATCGATTTTGTAAGCATCTTCGTAGTTATCGTCAATAATTGTTGTTCTGAAATCAACAACTGACGGGAGAGTAACAAGCTTTTTTGCACCCTCAATTGCTTTTCTGAAGGCATCGCCGTTACCGCACACCTTACAATAAGTTTCACTTGATGCACCGTAAATTGAAATGCCGATTTTATGGGGAGGGCATTCTCTGAGCAGGTCCATAATTTTATCGTCAACCAGAGTTGCGTTAGTGTAAAGGCTGATAATGAACCCTTTTTTATAAATGCCTCTGTATATTTCGGGGAAATCCTGCCTGAGCATAGGTTCTCCGCCTGTTATAAGCAAACTGCCTGTTCCCATATCTGCCGCATCTTCTGCAATTTTAATCCATTCTTCTGCAGTAAGCTCGCGGGAGATGAGTTCATTGTTTTCAGAGGTGCAATGCCTGAACATACACATTCTGCATTTCAGATTACACCTGACGGTAAGTTCAAATGTAGCATCAATGGGATTTCTCAAAGAATCAAGGCTGAAATTATCGTTCATTTTACTTCCTCAATCATTTCGTTTTCAAGGAGAATTCCGAAAAAATCATCTATATCAGCTTTTGCTTCATCTGCCTCAATGCCGAAGCAGCTGCACATTTCACTGCAGAGCGATTCTTTCGTGATTCCGTCTGATAATTTATCCCATATAAAAGCAGCAGTGGAGTTGAGTTCGATAAATCCGTTGAAGTTTGCAACGTTACCGCCGATGGGGATTATAACCTCGCAATCAGCAATGTTGCGTCTTATAAATCCGTCTTTTGTACGGTAAGCTTCTGCCAACGGTTGCACTCCTTTCTGCCCATAACGCTACCTATACTTGTAGCAGTTTTACATCATAAAAAGAAAAATGTCAATGTTTTTACAGAGGATAAGAAATATTTGTATACCCTGACAAAATGGGGCAAAAAATGTTGCATTTATTGTCGATATATTGTATAATTACGATGTGTTATTATGCATAATGGGGGTGGTGTGTGTGGAGAAAAATATGATGGATTTTCTGGTGCTTGTCAGCAGAGCAATTCATAACAGAAAACCGAGTGCTTTCCCCGAAAACACAGACCCTGAAAGGCTTGTAGAAATTGCAAAGCTTCACAAGCTTCTGCCTCTTATTGTGCAGAGCGAAAAGGATACGGAAGAGTTTGTTTCTCACCCTGTTTATGCAGAGGCGATGAAACACACCTTGTCTTCTGCTGTGGCGCAGATAAAGCGGACGGAAAACTTTAAAATCCTCTATCGTAAGATGAACGAAAACGGCATTTTTCCCATTGTGATGAAAGGCATTATATGCAGAAATCTTTACGGTGAAAACGGTGATTACAGAGTGTCGTCAGATGAAGATATTCTTGT
>JAZQWT010000077.1:0-2465 GCA_045632485.1 Acutalibacteraceae bacterium | reverse complement strand
TCAGAGATACTGGGGCGAGCCTATTCCGATTGTGCATTGTCCCGATTGCGGAATGGTTGCAGTTCCTTATGAAGAACTTCCCCTTCTTCTTCCTAAAGTTGAAAACTTTGAACCCGGTTCAGACGGCGAAAGCCCCCTTGCCAAAATTGATTCTTTCGTTAACTGCACTTGTCCTAAGTGTGGCAAGCCTGCAAAGAGAGAAACTGACACAATGCCTCAGTGGGCAGGTTCATCATGGTATTTCTTAAGATATATCGACCCCCACAATACAGAGTGCTTTGCAGATATGGAAAAACTTAAATACTGGGGACAGGTTGACTGGTACAACGGCGGTATGGAACATGTAACACGTCACCTTATCTACTCTCGTTTCTGGCATAAATTCCTCTACGACATCGGTGCAGTGCCCACTGCAGAACCTTATGCAAAGAGAACAGCTCAGGGACTTATCCTTGGTCCTGACGGAGTTAAAATGTCAAAATCAAGAGGCAATGTTATTGACCCCAACGATGTTGTTGATGCTTTCGGTGCTGACGTGCTTCGTACATATGTACTCTTTATGGGTGACTATGAAAAAGCAGCACCCTGGTCAGAAGACAGCGTAAGAGGCTGTAAGAGATTTATCGACAGAGTATGGAATCTCCAGACAATGCTCACAGACGGAGATGAGTATTCAGAAAAACTTGAAGTTTCTTTCAACAAAACAATCAAGAAGGTTTCAAGTGATATTGAAAATCTTAAATATAACACTGCTATTGCAGCACTTATGACTCTTCTCAACGAAATCTACGATGCAGGCAAAGTTACAAAGAAAGAACTTTCAACATTTGTTTCACTTCTTAATCCCTTTGCACCTCACGTTACTGAAGAAATCAACGAAATTATGGGCGGCGAAATGTTGGCAACAAGCCCCTGGCCCACTTATGATGAAGCAAAATGTGTTGATGCAACAATCGAAATCGTTGTTCAGATTAACGGTAAAGTAAGAGCAAAGATGAACATTCCTGCCGAGATTTCAAACGAAGATGCAATTGCTATGGCAAAAGAAGATGAAATAATCAAAGCAGCAATTGACGGTAAAACAATCGTAAAAGAACTTTACGTTAAAGGCAGACTTGTAAATATTGTTGTAAGATAAAACTATATTTTAAAAAACATCACCTCATTCCGATAAGGAACAAGGTGATGTTTTTTATATTAAAATACCGAGAAAATACTTTCATCAGGGTTTTCACATACATACACGTAGTGCTCTTCAAAGTCATTGTATTCCTTTTCTTCTGTCAGGATGGAATCGCTGTAGTCTTCAACTAACCATAAATAAAATTTGCCTTCATAGTCTTCAAACTGAGTTACTTTACTGTCCTGCAATACCTGATCAAGCCTTGAAAGACCTTCGGTTCGTGCACCCTCCCAGCATTCACCGCCCAAAAAGGTTACGGGAACAACATATTCAGGTAATTCGTCAATACGTACATATACGTCGTCGAAAACAGTGATTGTGGAATAATCTGCGGAGACAAGAGCGGGTTTTTCACTTTCAATAAATATCAGTGGCTCAATAAAGACAGAGAAAACTAACAAAAGAAGAACCATCAGTAAAACAGCCAGACACCCTAATGGTTTCTTGCTCTTTGGACTTTCTTTTTCGTATTTTTTGTGATAATAGTCTGCTTTGAGAATCTTCTTTTTCAAAACCCGCGAGTTGCAAAGATATCTGAAATATATACTTCTTATGGGAGCAAAGATAATTATTGTAATAAAACCAAGACCTAAATCAGAAAGAGAACCTAAGCCGCAATATTTTTTAATAACTTCACGAGTGTTTTTGGCTTTGGCTTTAACAAGTTCAATTTTTTCACAGTCGCATATAATTTTTGGATAAGTAATAATAAACGGAATATCAGTAAGGGCTTTATCTCCTACGCTGAAAACATCATTTTCAACAATTATTACTGAATCAGGTTTTACTCCTGTCAACTTGTATATACAGTTTGCCTGCAGGGGAAGATCAGCAATATATTTAAGAGCTTTCTTTCCGAAAAAAGAAGAGATTTTTTCTTTAAGATTAGTCTTTTCTTTTTCAGGCTCCTCAAAATCACTGTCTGAAAGTATATCACCTGTGATCCTCAGCGTGAAATCTGTTTCTGTTGTTTCTATCCACCTGCATTCTTCTGCTTTGATGGTAAAAACATGACCGTTTACATCAATAGTCATAAGACTACAGAAGTTGTTTACAATGCAGATTCTTTCAATCCCGTCTTTACTTGCAGATAAGATATCATCAATTGTTGTGCCCAGCGTTTCAGCAAGTTTTTCAAAGGTATCCATTCTGGGAATTGCCTGACCGTTTTCCCATTTTGAAACGGCTTTATCAGATACATCCAGCATTTGCGCAAGTTCTGATTGAGTAAGGTCTTTTTCTTCTCGCAATTTGCAGATGTAGTTTCCGAATTTGTAATTGT
>JAZQWT010000076.1:0-2951 GCA_045632485.1 Acutalibacteraceae bacterium | reverse complement strand
CCATAGTAAGTTTAAACCAAAATTATAATTTATCGAGTTGTTAAAATTAATCGTTGCCTCCCTTGCCTAAAGGGAGGGGGACCGCGTAAGCGGTGGAGGGATAAAAGTTGATTTCAATAAACTAAAAAATATCCCCCAGTCAAAACCTACGGTTTTGCCAGCCCCCTTTAGGCAAGGGGGCCTTTTGGTTATTCTCATTTTAGTGGTAATTTATCGGTAAAATAATGGTATGTTCTCCCCTTGAAAACGCAAGGGGAGATGTCATTTTCGTGAGAAAATGACAGAGGGGATTTTTCGCTTAAAATATAATTTATCCGCCTAATAGACACTGGTCGAATTCAAAGAGTGCTTCGTTGATTTCGAAGATGTTATAATTACGATTGATGATAAAATACTCAATAATTATATCGAATTTATTGCTGTGTGACAGAGCATATCCCGCTTTCATCAGCATATCTTTTGTTTCTTCAAGTGACAATTCCAATGCAATTGCAAAGGCAATAGCTGTTGTTTTCTTGGGTTTATAATTAACATCATTGCGTATTTTTGAGAAAAGCTTACGGTCAATGTTTGCTTTTTTATAGCATTCAGCATCAGTTATTCCTTTTTCGTCAATCTTGCGAAGAAGCATCTGCGAAAAACTTTCATCAATCTGACCTAATACATCCTCAAGACTCATACTATCCTGAATGTCTTCACGGCATTTCTTTGCAAGCGGTACAGATACACTTTCACTGTAACAAACTGATTCCTCAAAATCAGGTGCAGAAAAACTTTCATTCTCAAACGTATCATCAAATGATATAGATGCCATTGGCGGTGCATTGAGTTCCGGTGCACTTCTTCTTGTGCAGAAGCTTCTGTCTTCAACGTATTTATCGTCAATAAAAGACTTGATATCGTTAAACAACTTTTCACTTATATTGAATGCCGATTTATCATAAACAACAATATAAACCATCATATCATTTTCAAGAAGAAAATTACTAACCGCATCCATTGCGGTCTGAAAAGCCTTATGCTTCGGGTAGCCATATGCACCTGATGAAATAATCGGAAAAGCAATTGATTTGCAGTTATATTGTTTGGCAAGGTGCAGACTTTCAGCATAACAGGAGTGCAGAAGTTTATGCTCACCTAAAAGTCCGCCTTTCCAGACAGGACCTACTGTGTGGATGACATATTTACATGGAAGATTATACCCTTTTGTAATTTTAGCCTGACCTGTTTTACAACCGCCCAGAGTTTTACATTCTTCAAGAAGCTGAGGACCAGCGGCAGAATGAATTGCACCGTCAACTCCCCCGCCACCTAACAATGTTTTCTTGGCAGCATTTACTATTGCATCACATTTAATTTTTGTGATATCTTGTCTTATAATCTGTAGAGGCATATGCATCACCATTCCAAGGGTAACACATTAGAAATATTTTGTCAATCAAACAGAAAAGCCGGAAACTGAAACCAGTTTCCGGCAATTCCTTTTTGTTAGTAAGGCTAAACTATTAAAAGCAATTCAATTATGCTTTAATAAACTTTTTGATATCAGAAACTCCCTGATATTTTGCAACACCGTTTTCATCAACTACTACCAGTGTGGGAGCCTGTTTGATTCCGAGTTCTTTTGCAAGTTCTGCATTATCTTCAGCGATAACTTTCTCAAATTCAACATTTGCCTTATTGAGGAAAGCTACTGCTGCCTGACAGTTGGGACAAGTTGCAGTTGTGAAAAGTATTGTTCTGTTTGAAATGTTTGTTTCTGCAACTTCTGCAGCTTCACATTCACAAACTTCAGCTTTTTCAGAAATTTTAGAATTCATTACATCATAAAGTTTACGGTGTTTGTATTCCTGAAGTTTACCGTCGTTCCAGTTCTGAACAGGACGATAGTAACCTGTAATACGGCTGTAAACTTCTGCGTTTTCGCCACATTCGGGGCAAGTAAAGTGTTCACCTGCGATATATCCGTGGCTCTTACATACTGAGTATGTGGGAGAAATTGAATAGTAAGGCAGTTTATAGTTTTCTGCAATTTTACGAACAAGGTTTGCTGCAGATTTCCAGTCAGGCATTTTTTCACCAATGTATGCATGGAAAACAGTACCTGAAGTATATCTTGTCTGGAGTTCATCCTGAATATCAAGAGCTTCAAAGATATCTTCTGTGTAACCAACAGGAAGATGTGAGCTGTTTGTATAGTAAGGTGTTTCGTCACAAGATTCTGAAGCAGTTTTGATATCGGGATATCTCTTAAGGTCATGTTTAGCAAGTCTGTAAGATGTTGACTCAGCAGGAGTTGCTTCAAGGTTGTAAAGATCACCATACATTTCCTGATAATCTGAAAGTTTTTCTCTCATATGGTCAAGAACCTGCTGTGAGAAAAGCTGTGTTTCTTTATGAGTCATATCTTTACCAAGCCATTTTGCATTAAGACCAACTTCGTTCATACCAACAAGACCGATTGTTGAGAAGTGGTTTTCAAATGTGCCGAGGTAACGTTTTGTGTAGGGATAAAGTCCTTCGTTGAGAAGTTTTGTAATAACTGTTCTCTTGATATGAAGTGAACGAGCAGAAATATCCATCATTCTGTCAAGACGTTTGTAGAAATCTGCTTCGTCTTTTGCAAGATAAGCAATTCTGGGCATATTAACAGTAACAACACCGATTGAACCTGTGCTTTCGCCACTACCGAAGAAACCACCTGATTTTTTACGGAGTTCTCTGAGGTCAAGACGAAGTCTGCAGCACATACTTCTTACGTCACTGGGTTCCATATCACTGTTGATATAGTTTGAGAAATAAGGTGTGCCGTATTTTGAAGTCATTTCAAAGAGAAGCTTGTTATTCTCTGTTTCTGACCAATCAAAATCACTTGTGATTGAGTATGTGGGGATAGGATACTGGAAACCTCTGCCGTGTGCATCACCTTCAATCATAATTTCGATGAATGC
>JAZQWT010000075.1:0-8043 GCA_045632485.1 Acutalibacteraceae bacterium | reverse complement strand
GCGGAAAAAATCAAAGATTTGTCAGGAACAGTTGAGGTGGTTTTCGAAAAAGACCTTGCACCTGATGAAGTAAGAAAAATGTGCGATATGCTTGCTGATAAAGTAACATATGCTGCAGTATTAAGCGGTACTGATGAATCAGGTTACAAGTACACAATTGCATCAAGAACAGAGGATGTAAGACAGATTGCAAAGGATTTCAATGCAGCATTAAACGGCAGAGGCGGCGGTAAACCTGAAATGGTTCAGGGCAACGTAAGTTCAGACCGTGAAAAAATAGAAGAATTTTTAAGGAGTATTGCAAAATGAAAACTTTTATTATTCTTGGCGACTCAATAACAGACTGCGGCAGAGACAGAGATGACATAGATTCAATGGGTATGGGTTATCCTGCTGTTACTGCTGCCATTATCGGCACACAGCATCCGCAGAAATTCAGATTCATCAACGAAGGTATCAGCGGTAACAGAATTGTTGATGTTTATGCACGAATCAAACGTGATATTATCAATCAGAAACCTGATTACCTTTCAATCCTTATCGGTATCAACGATGTATGGCACGAAATTCACGATAAAAACGGTGTTGCTGCTCCTAAATTTGAAAAGCTTTATTCTATGCTTATTGAAGAAATCAAGGAAGAGCTTCCTGAAATTAAAATTTTCATTCTTGAACCTTTCGTAACTCCCGGCACTGCAACTGACGATTATTGGGATTATTTTACAACAGAAACAAAACTCCGTTCAGAAGCAGTAAAAAGAATTGCAGAAAAATTTGACCTTGCTTTCATTCCCTTGCAGGAAAAATTTGACGAAGCAATGGAAAAAGCTCCTGCATCTTACTGGACACGCGATGGCGTTCATCCCACTGCAGAAGGTCACGGAATTATTGCAAAAGAACTTGTAAACGCAGTTTTATGATTTCTCAAGACAGCCGTCAGGCTGTCTTTTTTGCGTAAAATAAGGGATTTTGTCTTAAGAAAGTCTTATGTGTATTGACATAGTTATATGAAATGATTTAAAATATAAAAGGTAAATTATGTAAAATACGAGGTGGCATTATGAAAAAGATAATTTCCGTTTTGCTTGCAGTAATCCTTTGCCTTATGACATCGGTTTCTGTTTACGGTGTAGCGGCAAGAGAAGCAAGAACTCCCACAGTAGTTGTATCAGGTATGAATTTTGCAGGTCTTGTAATCGATAAAGGCACTGAAAATGAACGTTCAACTCTCGGTGAAATCAACGCAGGCGACATAATTTCGACACTTGCATTAGGTCTGGTTAAAACACTTGTTTTTATGCAGAAAGACGCTTTTGTTATGTCTGTTTTTGATTATGCATCTGACGTTCTTGAAGGTTTTTCCTGCGATGCAGACGGCAACTCAGTCTACAATGTTTCAATGGATGAAGAATACCCCTTGTCAGCAGGTCATTATGAACGTTTCACGGAAGCATCAGGTGAAGATTATGCCGAAACAGGTGTAGTTGCAACATGTATGGAAGAATTCGGCTCAGATCACACATATTTCTATTACTACGATTGGCGACTTGACCCCTTTGATATTGCTGACGGTCTTAACGATATGGTAAACCTTGCAATGGAAGAAGCAGGTGCAGATAAAGTAAATATTATCTGCTGCAGTATGGGCGGTGTGGAAACAGTTGCCTATATGACAGAATACGGCACAGACAAAATCAATAACTGTATTTTCCTTTGCTCAACAGTTTATGGTGCTTATGTTGTAAGTGACATTCTCACAGGTAAAATTGAACTTACAAACGATGCTGCAATGAATTTCCTTTACGGTCTTGCAAAAGGCTCAGGTGCAGAAGGTCTTCTTAAATTCCTTGAATTCACAAAAATCAGTGACCTCCTTTGCTCACTTGTAGGCGGACTTGTAGGCGACCTTAAGGAAGGTGCGTTCCAATACGTACTTAAACCTAATTTCGCAACGATGCCTGTTTTGTGGGCGCTTGTGCTTCCCGATGAATACGAAGATGCGAAAAAATATTGCTTTGACGGTGAAGAAGAAAAGTATGCAAAGCTTATTGAACGTGCAGAAAAGCTTCAGACAATGATGAAAAACCGTGATGCTATGCTCAAAAATGCAGTTGATAAAGGTATGAAAATTGCATTTGTTGCAAACTATAATTCACCTCTTATTCCCGTTTATCCCAGAGCAGTAACACAGGGCGACGGAATACTTGAAACTGCACTTATGGCAGGCGGTGCTACAGTAAGTGAACACGGTAAAACACTTGATGTTGAGCCGGGTAAATATATTTCTGCAGACAAAATGATTGATGCATCAACCTGTCTTTATCCTGATTACACATGGTTTGTAAAGGATGCACCTCACATTGCATGCCGTCTTGATTCAACATACAGTGATTTTATAAAATATGTAATTTCAAGTGAAAATCAGGTGTCTGTTACATCAAATCCTCTTTACCCGCAGTTTATGTATGCAGATGAGGAGCAGAATGTCTATGAGCTTAAATAATTGGATGAAAAAAATAGGGGATGAAATATCTCTGAAGGATATCAATATTCCCGGTACCCATGATTCGGCAACAAAATATTGCGATATTTCGCCTATAGCAAGTTGCCAGTCTTTCACAATCAAAGAGCAGCTTTATATGGGTGTAAGGTGTTTTGATATCAGAGTAAACGGAATGAAGCTTGTTCACGCTTTCTGTAAATGCCGGAAAAGTTTTTTCGGTAAACATCTTCAGCTTCGTGATGTTATAGGAGAGATGTTGCTTTTCCTGAGAGAAAATCCGTCGGAAACAATTATAATGCTTTTCAAGATGGATTCAGGTGAAAACAGCGCAAAGTGTCTGGAGTATCTTTTCAGACTTTTCATCGAAAACAATGAAAATATGTTTTTTACAGAAAACAGAATTCCCACACTTGGTGAAGCGAGAGGTAAAATTGTTCTTGTAAGAAGAACTGATTCCTTGAGAGATGAAGCGGGAATTGATTTTTCGATGATGCCCGACCACGGCTCAAAAGAGCATACCCACGCAGATATTTTTTCTCCCAACGGAAAAGATATGGTGCTTGTTCAGGACAGATACAATATTTCCCGTGAAAAGAAATGGAAAATGGCAGTTAAACCCTTACTCGAAGAAGAAAGTGAATGCTTTGTGCTGAATTATCTTTCGACAGCAGCTTTTCCTTTTATGCCGAAATATAATTCATCTTTCGTAAACAAGGAATTTCTTTCTTTTCCTCTTGAAAAGGGCAGAAAATACGGTACACTTGTATTTGACTATGTAACTCCGCAGATGACGGAAAAACTAATTGATACTAATTAAAGGCAGGTTTTCCTGCCTTTTTTTGAAGGTGATAAATTGACATACGAAAAGATTGTAAAAGGTGAGTTTTTATCACGCCCTAACAGATTTATAGCAGAAGTGCTTATCGACGGTAACAAAGAAACCGTACACGTGAAAAACACAGGCAGATGCCGTGAGCTTCTTACAGATAAAGCGGAAGTTTTTCTCTCAGTTTCATCAAACCCTCAGAGAAAAACGAAATACGATTTAGTAGCTGTGAAAAAAGGCAGTAAGCTTATTAATATGGATTCACAGATTCCCAACGATGTTGCGGAAGAATGGCTTAAAAAAGGTGAACTTTTTTCTCATAATGCCGTAATTAAAAGGGAGGTTACCTACGGCAAATCAAGGTTTGATTTTTATATTGAGGATTCGTGCAGGAAAATTTTTCTTGAAGTGAAAGGCGTTACTCTTGAAAATGACGGCATTGCAATGTTTCCCGATGCACCTACAGAAAGGGGAGTAAAGCACATAAAGGAGCTTGTTTCTCTGAAAGACAAAGGCTATGAAGCATTTATCATGTTTGTTATTCAGATGGAGGATGTCAGGGGATTTGTTCCTAATGACGTTACTCATAAAGCATTTGGCGATGCGTTGAGAGAAGCTGAAAAAGCAGGCGTAAAAATTATTGTCAAGAATTGTAATGTTACTGAAAATTCTATTGAGATAAAAGGGGATATCCCTTTTTTACATTGATTATGAATTTTTGTAAACTGATTATTAAATGAGTTGAGTTATTGTTTTTGTTATGATAAAATGAAGAAGTAATTTATCAGAAGGAGTGTCACGATTGAAAAAAATAATCGTAGCAGATGATGAAGCAAGAATCAGAAGACTTGTCTGTGATTTTCTTAAAAAAGAAGGTTACGAGCCTCTGGAAGCAGATGACGGAGATGTGGCTCTTGAGCTTTTCAAGGCAAATCCCGATACTGCACTGATGATTGTTGATATAATGATGCCTAATATGGACGGCTGGGCTTTGTGCCGTGAAATACGCAAAACATCTGCGGTGCCGATAATTCTTCTTACTGCAAGAAGTCAGGAGTTTGATGAACTGATGGGCTTCGAAGCGGGGGCGGATGATTATGTTACAAAGCCTTTCAGCCCTGCGGTGCTGATGAAACGTGTAGGACTTCTTATAAAACGCACATCTGTTTATGAAGCACCTGCATCAAAATTAAAAACTGTAGGTGCGCTGACTATCAATGAAGAGGCTCACGAGGTGCTTGTTGATAAAACACCTGTTCCTCTTGCACTAAAAGAATATAATATTCTCTTAAAGCTTGCGTCAATGCCCGGTAGGGTTTTCACGAGAGAACAGCTTCTTGACGATATCTGGGGATATGATTATGTGGGTGATATAAGAACAGTTGACTCACATGTGGCAAGGCTCAGAACAAAGCTTGGCGAATGGGGTAATAAGCATCTCAAAACGGTTTACGGTACAGGCTATAAGATAGAGGTAAATCAATGAAAATAAAACATATTTTGTTTCCGAAAGCACAGAATAGAAGTGTCAGACTGCAGTTGTTTATTCAGTTGCTCACCATTGTGCTTCTGATGATAACCTTTCTGCTTCTTATAAATTCAAAGTTTATTGAAACAGTGTTTTACGCAAAAGCACGTGCAGATTTATACGTTACTGCCCAGGCGATTAATGTATTTGATGTTCGCTCGGCATCTTTTTATGATGATGTAAAAGATATTGAATATGACGATATGTCATACATCGAAATCATTGACGGAAAAACCAATGCTCTTGTATACAGCTCTGCTATGAATGACCTTCGCAAACACTTCCTTTTTGACTTTGATAGCAATATGAACTATGTTGTGGACATTGCTCACGTAAAGAAGCTTGTTGACGTGAAGACGCTTGATGTGACTGATGACGGTACATATCTGTTAGGCAGAGAAATTCCCAGTGACATCACTTATGTTATATACCGTTCAAGTCTTGACTCAGGTGATACGATAAACGTTTATATGCAGCTTAATATTATTCAGGCCAATGCACATTATGCTTCTGATATTATGCGTATTATGATATGCATAGTAGGCGTTGTGCTGATGATTGCGTTTTTCATTTATTCGTGGAAATTTACAAGACCGCTTGTTGAAATGAACGAGGTTACAAAGCACGTGGCAAAGATGGATTTTTCGAAAAAATGCATTGCCAAATCTTCAAATGAATTAGGACAGCTTGCAGAAAATATCAATTCTATGTCAGATTCTCTTTCAAAAGCGATGGGGGATTTGCGTGAGAAAAACCGTCAGCTTGAACTTGATATTGAGCACGAGCATAAAATGGAAAAATCACGTAAAGAGTTCGTTTCCAACGTTTCTCACGAGCTTAAAACACCTCTTGCGATTATTCAGGGGTATGCGGAAGGTTTAAAGCTGGGAATCAGTGATAATCCTGAAGATAACGAAGAATATCTTGATGTTATTATTGAAGAATCAAAGCGTATGAACACCCTTGTGCTTGATTTACTTGAACTTTCTTACTACGAAAGCGGAACATACAAGTTGAATGAAGAGGAATTTTCTGTTAATGATATGATTGATGAATATGTTCTTGCACAGAAGAAAATTATAAGTGATAAAAATATTTCAGTTAAAATGAATCTGAAAGAAAATATGAAAGCGTACGGTGATGAGCAGAAGCTGGGTATGGTGCTCAACAACTATTTCACAAATGCACTTGCTCATTGCAGTAACGAAATGGAAATTGAAATTTCATCGGAAGAATATGATGACTATTATCGTATAAGTGTGTTCAATACGGGCGAAAATATATCAGAGGAAATACTTGAAGAAATGTGGAGCAATTTCTTCCGCGGCGATAAATCTCACCGCAGGGAAGAGGGCCGTTTCGGCATAGGTCTTTCCATCGTTGCGGCGATTCAGGATATGCATTCAATGAAATTCGGATGTGAAAATAAAGAAAACGGTGTAGTCTTCTGGTTTGATGTAAAAAAAGTTGTTAAGTCTTTGTCAATTTAATTGACAAAAAGAGGAAAATATTATATAATTAATCGTTATTAAAATGAAAGGAGAATGTTCTAATGAACTATTCACATGAAGTTGAAAAAATGTGCATGGTAGCAAAAGGTCCTCACCATGGTCCCGCTCCTATTCCTGAAGAAGGAAAATGGGTAAAGGCATACGAAATCAAAGATATTTCAGGTCTTTCACACGGTATCGGCTGGTGCGCACCTCAGCAGGGCACATGTAAGCTTACTCTTAACATCAAAGAAGGTATTGTAGAAGAAGCTCTCGTTGAAACAATCGGTTGCTCAGGTATGACTCACTCTGCAGCTATGGCAGCAGAAATCCTTCCCGGCAAGACACTCCTTGAGTGCCTTAACACTGACCTTGTTTGCGACGCTATCAACGTTGCTATGAGAGAAATCTTCCTTCAGTTTGTATATGGCCGTACACAGTCTGCATTCTCAGAAGACGGTCTTCCCGTTGGTGCAGGTCTTGAAGACCTTGGTAAAGGTCTCCGTTCACAGGTTGGTACAATGTTCTCAACAAACGCAAAAGGCGTTCGTTACATGGAAATGGCAGAAGGCTATGTTACAAGAATGGCTCTTGATGCTGACGACCAGGTTATCGGCTACGAATTCGTAAAAGTTGGTAAGATGCTTGAAGATATCCGCCACGGCAAAACTCCCGACGAAGCTTACAAAGCAAACATCGGTAGCTACGGCCGTTTCGCAGATGCTGCTAAGTACATCGATCCCAGAGAAGAATAATATCATATAAGGAGGACATGAAAAATGGCTAACGAAGTTAGATTTGAAGGCAAAGAAAGAAGAATGGCCAAAATTGAAAAATGTCTTGCTGAGTATGGTATTGCCAGCTTAGAAGACGCACGTGCACTTTGCCTCGAAAAAGGCATCGACGTAGAAGCAATCGTTAAAGGTGTTCAGCCTATCGCATTTGAAAATGCTGTTTGGGCATACACACTCGGTGTTGCTCTTGCACTTAAATCAGGCATCACAGCAGCAAGTGAAGCTGCAGCAACAATCGGTAAAGGCCTCCAGGCTTTCTGTATCCCCGGTTCAGTTGCAGAACAGAGAAGCGTTGGTCTCGGCCACGGTAACCTCGCTGCTATGCTTCTTGATGAAAATACAAAATGTTTCGCATTCCTTGCAGGTCACGAATCTTTTGCAGCAGCAGAAGGTGCTATCGGTATTGCAAGAACAGCAAACAAAGTTCGTAAAGAACCCCTCAGAGTTATCCTTAACGGTCTCGGCAAAGATGCTGCTATGATCATCTCAAGAATCAACGGTTTCACATATGTTGAAACAGAATATGATTTCTTCACAGGCGAACTCAAAATCGTTAACACAACACCTTACTCAGACGGTGAAAGAGCTCTCGTTCGTTGCTTCGGTGCAAACGACGTTCTTGAAGGCGTTGCAGTTATGAAACACGAAGGCGTTGACGTTTCTATCACAGGTAACTCAACTAACCCCACTCGTTTCCAGCACCTCGGTGCAGGCACATACAAAAAGTATGCTATGGAAAACGATGTTAAATACTTCTCAGTTGCATCAGGTGGCGGTACAGGCCGTACACTCCATCCCGATAACGTTGCAGCAGGTCCTGCTTCTTACGGTCTTACAGACTCAATGGGCCGTATGCACGGTGATGCACAGTTTGCAGGTTCTTCATCAGTTCCCGCTCACGT
>JAZQWT010000074.1:0-3848 GCA_045632485.1 Acutalibacteraceae bacterium | reverse complement strand
CGTCTATCTTATCTGTACAGGAAATAAAAAGAGGAGTATTTGAATAAGACAGAAGATGAAGCCATTGACGGTTTTTCTCCCAGGGAATGTAATCGTCGAGAATGCCGACACAATCGGCATCGCACATATAAAAGGCTTCATTCTGTGCAAGTCTGAAAGCAAGAGTGTTTACTCCCATTTTTCTCGTTCTTTCCCATTCCTTTCCGCTTGTATCGTCACCTGTTCTTGAAAGATGAACAAGCCCCGCAGAAAGATGAGAAACAGTATTACATCCGATTATATACATATCGCCTGCAGATTCTTTGATAAGCTTATACAGTTCAACTGTTATTTCTGCATTTGTTTTTGTTTTGTCATAAAAGTGCCAGTTATCAAGATTTGTTATGCCTGACGTAAGGTCTTTACCCCAACCGCCGAAAAGGTCAAAGGTAGAGAAATCGTGTTTAATCAGTTCATAACCCCAGTTTTTTACTCTCTCAAGGTCTGCTCTGATAAAATTCTGCACATCCTCGCGTGTGGGGTCAAGATATTTCTCATTACCCGCTTTCTGAATTTTCATTTCTTCGGTAATTGAATCATCTTTATTACGGAGAAGTCGCACCCAGATTCCCGGTCTTGCACCGACTTTTTTGATTTCGTCGGCAAGTTTTTTCATATCGCTAAATTTCTCGTTGGGAAGCCAGGGACCTGCACAGGAATGAATCTGCCAGCAATCATCAACAACCTCAAAAGGCTTGTTTTCATTTCCGCAGGATAATTCAACCTGAAGCTTTGCATCTGAAATAATCTGCTCGAAATTACTGTCACCGTAAGCGTAATACCAGTTATTGCCACCGTAAACTCTTTCCTTGGGTAAAAGCGGATTATCGCACATTTTTCTGCAAAAATCGCAAAGGTTTTCATAAACATTTCCGTTATCGTAATGAGAATAAACGAAAGTTGCAAGACACAATTTTCTGCCATTCAGGTGTACACCGTTTCCACCGTTTCTCACATCAAGCAGAGCAGTAATTCCGTCTTCGTCATATTTAAAACAAACATAAGAATTCGCCTGTGTTTTCACACCGAAGCACATACATTCCTTTTTGTCTGTGGCAATAAAGTACCATGGCATAAATCTGTCGTTTTCAGATAATTTTCTGAATTCAAGGTCGCCGTAGCTTCTTTCCCATGCATCGCCTAAAACAAGAGCGTCACCGTCTTCGGCTGTGTCCCAATGCAATTCAACAAATTTCGGTCTGTCCTCATTGGCACAAAGAAAAACATCAAGTTCATTTTTTCTCTCAACTGTTTCAACAACAGCATCCGAAACCTGATTTTCACATATTATTTTTGCAGTAAACTTGTTAATATCAAAAAACATATTTATCCCCCGATTTTAATTATGAAGTATCTTTTTGTTTTCACGTACTTTAACTTCAAAAGTCTTTTTCACATCAGTGCATGATGTTCCCACAGAAACTGTGAAATCACCGTTATGCATACCAAGAACCATATGACGGTCGTAATAGCAGAATGCTTCATCCGCAACAAAAATGCTGACATCTGTTTTTTCGCCTTTTCTGAGTTCAACACGTTTATATGCTTTAAGTTCCTTTAACGGCATCACAACATCACAATTTATACCTGTCAGATAAACCTGAACAACCTCTGCACCGTCAAAATCGCCTGTATTCTCAACAGTAAGATTTATATTAAGTCCGTCCTCTGCATTAATACACTCAAAATCATCAAGTTTAAAATCAGTATAGCTCAGACCGTAACCGAAAGGATAAAGTGGTGAACCGTCATTTTCAATGTAACCATAGCCTCTTCCTGACGGTTTCATTGAATAGAAAAGCGGAAGTTGTCCAACAGTTTTCGGGAATGTTATTGGAAGTTTACCAGTGGGGCAAACATCACCGAAAAGTATTTCACATATTGCCTGTGCACCTTGTTCACCGGGGAACCATGCTTCCAGAACAGCACCGCAACCATCAAGCCAGCTGCTCATATCTACAGGCGAACCATTGAGAAGAACTACTGCTGAATTGGGATTTGCCGCAGTCATTCTTCGAATACTTTCCTCCTGGTCTGTTGTAACTGTAAATTCAATTTTGCCTACAATAACTGCACTGTCATCCTTTTGCACTGTGCGTGTTACTCCCGGCAAACGTATATCAGAACGGTCAAGGCCCTCACCTTCAACAAGTGCTGTCATATAAACAGCTGCATCGCACTCCGCTGCAACCTGTTCAATGCACTCATCATCAGCAAAAATAACCTCCGTAGCACCGTCAAGATATTCTTTCAGATATTGCAATGGTGTTTTTGCGTCCTCTGCCGTCCATTTAACCTCGAAAGGACCTGAATAGTTTTCACCCACCGGGAAAACATCAGCACCCAGACCAAAAACAGCAAGTTTCTTAATTTTATTTTTGTTAAAAGGCAAAACACCCTCGTTCTTCAGAAGTACCATTGATCTTCTTGCTGTTTCAAGTGCAAGTTTCTTATGTTCTTCACATCGTACAAGTCTTTGTGCCTCATCTCTGTCTGCAAAGGGATTATCCATAAGACCGATACTGAATTTCGCAGTCAACACACGCATAAGTGCACGGTCAATATCTGCTTCGTCAATCCATCCCTCGTTGTATGCAATCATCAGGTCGTCATAAGAATTCTGGGGCAAATCAACGTCAAGACCTGCTTTCAGACTTGCCGCCTGAGCTTTCCACTCAGCATCATAAAGTCTGTGTGCTTCCCATACGCCTTCAACAGAATTGTAGTCAGAAACAACAAATCCCTCAAAGCCCCATTCGTTACGAAGAATATCAGTAAGAAGCTTTTCGTTGCAGGTGCATGGAATACCGTCCCAACTGTTATATGCGGACATAATAGACATAGCTCCGCCTTCTTTAATACACTTTTCAAAAGGTTTAAGAAAAACTTCGCGCATGGTCCTTTCGCAGGTATCAGAAACATTGGAATCTCTTCCGCCGTAAGAATAGTTATCTGCATAATGCTTCGGAGTGGCAATAACACCGTTTTTCTGTAAGCCTCTGCAAACTGCCGCACCCATATCGGAGTTGAGCAACACATCTTCACCAAAAGTTTCCATTGTTCTTCCCCAACGGCAGTCACGGACAACATTTACAACAGGAGTGAGTGCCTGTCTTACTCCTACCACAGCACATTCTTTACCTATAACATCACCTATCTCTTCAACCAGTTTATTGTCAAACATTGATGCCATACCAATCGGTTGAGGGAAACAGGTTGCCATTCCCCACTGTGCTCCGTGAAGAGCTTCACCATGTTCAATAGGAGGAACAGACATAGAATTACACTCCATACTGCGACGTATATCCAGGTTGATTGCATCAACTACTTCCGCAGTCGAAACAGGTCCGCCTCTGTGCTCATGCATAAAATGACCCGGGTTTCGGAAATTCCCGAATTTGTATAAACGACGCGCCTCGTAATCCTCACGTATAGGATAAAGCATCTGACAAGAAAGCTGACAGACTTTTTCTTCAAGAGAAAGTTTTTCAAGCAATTCTTCTGCCCGCCTGTGTGGTGTTTTATTCATAATACTATCTCCTTTACTGTGCCGTGTTTAAAAACATTTTGACATATCTGATTTAATACATTTTATCAATAAAACTACAAAAAAACAATATTTCTTCAATATTGTTTTTGTCCGTTCACTGAAAAAATTTGTTTTAAATTATATTATATCAAAATTAACAGAAAAAAGGACATCACGAAGATGTCCTTTTTTGTCTTATAATAAAATCTTAACTTATGCTTTGTTAGCTGAACCGAAGAGTTCGATTTTTTCTTTAACACAAGCTTTGATTGCTTCTGCA
>JAZQWT010000073.1:0-15963 GCA_045632485.1 Acutalibacteraceae bacterium | reverse complement strand
AAAAGTGCAGTACAATTTGCTGACGAATTTAATGCAGGTACAAGAGCATCTTATGCCAACTGTTCTAACGGTATCTTATGGGTTGGTGAATACCACAAGAATGGAGACACCTACAAAACAGAAGAAAGCCACCATTTAACTTCTCCTAACGGTGAAAAAATGTCTGCATGGACCTGCGGATATATTCTTGAAAGCGGAAACGAAACCGGTTTTGACTACGACGGAAGTTCAAAAGAAATTGTAATTCCTGACTATATTCTTGCAACAGAATCAATGTGTCAGGGTTTTATGCAACTTCCTGACGGTAGATTTGTAACAAGTATTTCAGGTTCACTTATTAAATCCGAACTCAATACGTTTGAAAATGTTCTTGAAAACGAAGAAGACACAACCGTTACAGTTTGTGGTAAGGAAGCTAAACTCTGGTTCCTTGATGCAGGTAAAAAAGTATCTTCACTCAACGCGATTCCCCGTTCAGAAGGTATTGATAACTATAACGGAAAAACTCTTGTTCTCTATGAATCAGGTTGTAAAAAAATGTTTGCTTCACAACTTATACGAACTGAAAACGTGTGGAGTGTAACTTTATAATTTACTTGATTTAATATATTAATTGTGATATTATATAAAAAAATATTTAAGGATGTTGTGTTTTGAAAGTTCTTGAATCAGGCGAAAACTACCTTGAAACAATACTTATACTCAATAAACAAAATAATAATGAAACACGTGCAATAGATGTATGCAATTCTCTTGGTTTTTCAAAACCTACAGTCAGTGTAATGCTGAAGCATTTACGTGAAAACGGATATGTAACAGTCGGAGAAAAAGGGTTTCTTAATCTTACAGATAAGGGGTATGATATTGCAAAAAAAGTTTATGAAAGACACAATGTTATTGCAGAACTTTTAATTGCAATTGGTGTAAGCCGTGAAACTGCATTGAAGGATGCCTGTAAAATTGAACATGACATAAGTGATGAAACTCTTTCCAGACTTAAAATTCAACTTGAAAAACTCAATAAATAAATTAATCAGCCCACAGAAAGTAAAGTTTCTGTGGGTTATTCTTTAATCATATAATTTAGCAAGTCCGCCTTCAGACGTTTCTTTATATGTGCGTGAAATATCTCTGCCTGTTTCGTACATTGTTTTTATAACAAGGTCAAGAGAAATTTTACGTGAATCGCTCAAAAAGTTTGCAAGGTTAACTGCATTTAATGACCTCATAGCAGCTACAGCATTTCTTTCTATGCAAGGAATCTGAACAAGACCACGTATGGGGTCACATGTAAGCCCTAAAAGGTGTTCTATTGCGATTTCAGCTGCATATTCAATTTGTTCTATACTTAAACCATAAAGCTCAGCAAGAGCCGCTGAAGCCATTGCACAAGCAGTTCCGATTTCAGCCTGACATCCGCAAACGGCACCGCTTATTGATGCATTAGTTTTAATAAGGTTACCGATAAGTCCTGCTGTTGCAATTGCATGGAGAATATCCTCATCGTCTATTCCCCTTTTTTCACTGACATATTTTAAAACAGCAGGCATAACACCTGAAGAACAGGATGTTGGTGCGGTAACGATTTTTGCAAAAGCAGAATTCTGTTCACTTACTGCAAAAGCGTAGGAACAAACAAGTCTATTTTCACGTGTTTCATGACTTTCATCAATATAGCGTTGACGATAAAGAAATTTTGCTTTTCTCTGCACTTCAAGTCCACCAAGAAGAACACCCGTGCTTTCGAGTCCCTCTTTGACGGATTTTTTCATTACGTTCCAAATATCGCTGAGATAATTCCAGATTTCTTTACCTTCAACTTCTTCAACATACTCCCATAACCTTAAACTGTTTTCACGGCAATAATCAGAAATTTCAGAAAAAGTGCTATGGGGGTAAATCAGCTGCCCTTTTGACGCATCTTCACCGTAAACTTCTACAGCACCACCACCAACACTGATAATATACTTTTCGTCAGTAATTTCACCGTCTTTGAATGAAATAAATTTCATTGTATTGGGGTGCGGGAGATTTTCAGTGTCAATATCAAAAATAACCTCAGTGCTTATGGGAAGAAATGCATTTCTTATTAAACTGTCAACACTGTAAACTCTTCCGAATTTACCAAGAGATGCATAAAGAATCACCTTGAATTTATCAGCCTCAGGGTGACGGCTTTTAAAGAGCTTTGCAGCTCTTTCAGGACCGATAGTATGCGAACTTGACGGCCCCCTCGTGACAGTATACAGATTTTTAAGAGAAAGCATTTTTCTGCAAGGTTCATAAAAGAAATCGTCTCTTAAAAGTTCATGCTTGTCACTTAACAATTCTTTTATGCTCATATTAAGTATTTCAGAAATAGGTTTTAAGAGTTCAATGCTTGGATATGATTCGCCATTTTCCCATTTCGAAACTGCCCTGTTAGAAACATTAAGTCTTACACCTAACTCACTCTGAGTAATCCCTGCTGCCTCACGATGTTTTTTTATTTTTTCGCCTATGTTTAACTTTTCCATAAAATTGCCCTTTGCTAACATTAGTTGATATGAATTATTTTATCAACTTTCAGTTGATATGTCAATAAAAAAATCAGTCGGCTTTCACCGACTGATTTTAAAACAATATAATTATTTGGCAAGTTTTCTCTGAATTGCTTTGATAATTTCAACAATGGGAATTACAAGGAATGCAAGACCGATTGAAATACCGTAAGCTTTAGCATCAAGATGTGTAAATTCAAATGCTCTTGCAAGAGGTTCAATTTCAATAATTGCAGTTGTAAGAATAAGTGAAGCAACCATTGCACCATAAAGCACAAGATTGTGTGATTTCTGACCGAATACCATATTGATAACTGAACCACGCTGTGAACGCATATTGAATGAGTGGAAAATTTCACACATTGACATTGTAAGGAACGCCATTGTCATTCCGACACCTGACTCAGGTACATTATAGAATACCCAGTGTCCAGTTTCAAGGAATTCACCAATGAAGAAAGCAGCAAGTGTAAGAATTGTAACAAGTGCACCCTGATAGAATACATCGATACCCATACCACCCGCAAAGATACCTTCGTTTGATTTTCTGGGTTTACGGTTCATAATATCTCTTTCGGGTCTTTCAAGACCAAGAGCAAGAGCAGGAATACTGTCTGTTACAAGGTTGATGAAGAGAAGATGTACAGGCTTAAGGATTGTAAATTTAAGAACTGTAGCAGTAAAGATTGAAAGAACTTCTGAAAGGTTTGAACCGAGAAGGAACTGAATTGCTTTACGGATATTGTCGTAAATTCTTCTGCCTTCTGAAACTGCTGAAACGATTGTAGCAAAGTTATCGTCTGCAAGAACCATGTCAGCAACATTCTTTGTAACATCAGTACCTGTAATACCCATACCAACACCAATGTCAGCACTCTTGATTGATGGAGCATCGTTAACACCATCACCTGTCATGGCGGTAATCATGCCTTTAGCACGCCATGCATTAACTATTCTGGTTTTGTGTTCGGGCTGAACACGCGCATAAACTTTGAATTCTGTAACTCTTTCAGCAAAGTCTTCATCACTGATTTCGTCGAGCTGAGCACCTGTGATAGCAGCAGTATCATCATCAATGATACCAAGTTGAATTGCAATAGCAACTGCAGTGTCTTTATGGTCACCTGTAATCATAATAGGTGTGATACCCGCTGAACGACATTCAGCAATAGCATCTTTAACTTCGGGACGAGCAGGGTCAATCATACCTGTAAGACCGATAAATACGAGGTCTTCTTCAAGTGCTTCAGGTTCAAATGAATCAGGTGCTGAATCATATTTTCTGTACGAGCAGGCAAGAACACGAAGTGCTTTATCAGCCATGCGTTTGTTATCCTTAAGTGCCTTTTCTTTAAGTTCAGCTGTGAACTCAACTACTTCACCATTAACTTCAGCAAATTTACATTTACCGAGAATAACATCAGGAGCACCTTTAGTGTACTGAATAATATCGCCATTGATATTATGAACAGTTGACATCATCTTTCTCCCTGAATCAAAGGGAGCTTCACCGATTCGGGGAGCAGATTTAACAAGATCATTTTTATTATAGCCAAGGCTGTTTGCGTAGTTTACAAGTGCTGCCTCTGTAGGCTCACCGATTACATCGCCGTTTTCATCGATTTCAGCATCACAGCAAAGAGCCATTGCTTTTGAAAGAAGTTCTTCATTATCGCCAAAGTGATCAACAACTGTCATTTTATTCTGTGTAAGAGTACCGGTTTTATCTGAACAGATAATCTGTGCACAACCAAGAGTTTCAACAGCAGTAAGTTTTCTGATAATTGCATTTTTCTTTGACATATTTGTAACGCCAATTGAAAGAACAATTGTAACAACAGCTGCAAGACCTTCAGGAATAGCAGCAACAGCGAGAGAAACAGCAACCATAAAGCTATCGAGTGCTACGCTTAAGGGGAAACCATTCGCAAAAGCACCGCCGATGTATTCTGTAACCATTGTAAAAGCAAAAAGGAATATACAGATACCAAGAACAAGCTTTGTAAGGATACCGGAAAGCTGTGAAAGTTTAATCTGAAGAGGAGTCTGACCTTCTTCAGCCTGTGCAATAGCATCAGCAATTTTACCCATCTCAGTTTCCATACCTGTTGCAACAACTACTGCTTTACCACGCCCGTAAACAACAGTTGACCCCATGTATGCCATATTTTTTCTATCGCCGAGAGGCACTTCGCCTTTTTCGCCACCGATAAGTGTTTCAATAAGTTTACCAACAGGAACAGATTCACCTGTGAGTGCAGCTTCTTCAATTTTCATGCTTGCACATTCAAAAATACGGCAATCAGCAGGCACAGCATCACCAGCTTCAAGAAGAACAACATCGCCAACAACAAGATCTTCACTTCTTACAGACACAATTTTGCCATCACGAAGAACTTTTGATGTTGCAGCAGACATTTCTTGCAAAGCTTCAATTGCTGCCTCAGCTTTACTTTCCTGAATAACACCAAGAACAGTATTGATAACAACAACAATAAGGATAATAACAGTATCAGTGGGGAAAACAAAGTGGAATGAACCTGATTCAAACCATTCTGTCACAGCAGAAACAAGTGCAGCTATGATAAGAATAATAATCATCGGGTCAGAGAGCTGTTCAATAATTCTCTGGAAAATTGTTTTCTTTTTTCCCTCTTTTAACTTGTTTTTACCATTTTCAGCAAGTCTTTTCTCCGCATCCTGAGATGAAAGACCGTTTTCGCCAGATGAAATGTTTTTAAACACTTCGGCGATTTCCTGAAGATAATACTTCATTTTTTTACCTTCCTTTCAAAATTATAATCTGATTTATTATAACCATACTATATCAGGGTATTAAAAAAAGACCTTTAACAGAGAACTAACACTCTGTTAAAGGTCTTGCTTCCTAAACAAGGTTCAACTGCCAGCCGAAAAAAATCGACGATTGTTGACAGTGAATTTTCAAAGCTACTCCCCTGTAACAAGTATAATTTTATCAAATTCACTTAAAAATGTCAATATACTTGACAAATTTTAACATTGAATTCACATACAAGGAATCAGTATCATTGAATTCTCTCTTATCCGGCTTTCGGTT
Organism: Acutalibacteraceae bacterium; assembly: GCA_045632485.1. Classification (GTDB taxonomy): domain Bacteria; phylum Bacillota; class Clostridia; order Oscillospirales; family Acutalibacteraceae; genus SIG575. The sequence goes on along the minus strand of JAZQWT010000073.1, from coordinate 10,344 downwards.
ATATCATTTTCTGTTTTTATCGCATCAATTGTTGTGTTATATTTACGCGCAATATTCCATAATGACTCACTACCGTCACAGAAATATATTGTTAAGGCAGAATATTTTTTCTCTTTAATTTTTGATTCATCAATGTTAATGTTAGTCAGTAATTCTGCTGTGCATCTCTTAGATATAATATTATTCAATCTGATTTCAACGCGTAAATCTATATGATTGTTATCTGTAAGTATAAAACTTACACCGTTTACAATTCCGTCCGAGGTACAGATAAGATCTTTACATCCACCTGAAATGTTTTTTGATTTTTCAAAAGAAATTATTCTTTCTGCATAGAAAGGCTGATCATCTGTATCCATACCAAGTATTGAAACTGTTGTTGAACCGATAATTTTCAATTCATCCCCTGAACAAGCATATGTTGTTATGACATCGTCACACCACAAATTTAATATTTTACCAATGTTTGTGTTTGTAAATTCCTCATTCTTTTTTATCATTATAAGCTCTTCTGAAGTGTCAAAAATTGTTTCAAAAGTTGCCTGCTTTTTTTCGTATTCAACGTTATATTCTGTTGAGTAACAATCAGTCGGAAAAGTCTGATCAATATCTTTTACTGCTTTTATCAAAGAAGTGATTTGTATATTTACATCAAAAAGTGTTTTTTCACCGGAAGTATTTGATTTTGGTAAAACTGAAAAAGATGAAATATATATTCTTATTTCCTGTTTCGTTTTTTCATCAATACCTTCAAATTCAATAATCTGATTTAGCGGCAAACTATTTTCATATATTTCATAGCTACCATTGTTACTGTCAGCGCAATAAAAAAGAAAAATTTTCACTTCGCCTTTCAACAACAGTTTATTATTGATTACTTTAACTTCATCAAGAGAAGGTATTGCATTTTGTCTAATTATTTGCTTCACCGGACTTTTTGATTTACCTATTTCCATTATTTCATTCAGAGTAAACGTTTTAACTACTTTACCTACATAATCAGATGCATAGTTAAAGTTTTTAAGTAGTTGTATTCCACAATCAGAAGCTTCAGATATAACTTCAAATTCTTTTTTACTTGTAATACTTATTGAAATTGCAACAGAAGCATGAATATCAATTCTCCTCTGAGACACAGCGCGTGTATTAGCATAGGCAGTTTTCATTCTTACTTCTGCAACCGGATTATTAATGTTTTTTCCTGTTTCTACAGTTTTTGAAAAAGGAAAGGTTTTGTCATAACAAAAAATTTTATTGTTGTCATCAACATAAATAACCTGAACAAATGCGTTTGCATCAATCGTAACCCTATCCCCTACGCATTGCTCTGAAACAATACATGGCGTTACAATACATTTTAAAATTCTTTTTATATCCGGGCAATAATCAGGTAATGTTATATCACCATCGACAGATTGCTCAGCAGTATTTTCAAACATAAGTTCTGAAATATGCAACAAATCCTTTTTTACCTTCAGCTCCATACATACAGCTCCTTTTATAAATTCTTTGTAAATAATATGCCATACAAAGAAATGTTATGACAAAGTAATTACTTGTCCTATATAAAAAGATATTGTACGGACAGATTTAATATTATCAGCAATTCAATCCAATAGAGTCCGAGAGGGAGAAAAGACTAAAGTACATATACAAAAATAAAAAACGCTTTTTCATCTCGAAAAGAAAAAGCGTTTTTATAAAAATTATATTTTATGGTGTGATCAGATGGAAATTTCGTGAGCAATCTGATAGTATTCGTCGTTGAGTGACTTTTTCATCTGAAGGGCTTCAAAGATGTCATAATCAACAATTTCGTCTTTTTTAACAGCAATAACACGGTTTCCTATGCCATTCATAAGAAGTTTAACAGCCTTGTTACCCATAATACTTGCCATAACTCTGTCACGTACTGTAGGTGAACCACCACGCTGAATGTGACCAAGAATTGATGAACGGCATTCAACACCTGTTTCTTCTTCAATTCTCTTTGCAAGATTTGCAACACCGCCGATACCCTCAGCAACAACGATAACAAAATGTCTCTTACCTGTTTTGAGAGTTTTCTTCATTCTGTTAATTACATCTGTAAGGTCATAGGGTTTCTCAGGAACGATAATGTAAGTAGCACCTACTGCAATACCACCTTCAAGAGCGAGATAACCTGCACTTCTTCCCATTACTTCAACAACTGTGCATCTGTCGTGTGATTCAGATGTGTCACGGATTCTGTCAATTGCTTCCATAATAGTGTTAAGACATGTGTCAAAACCGATTGTGTAATCTGTGCATGCAATATCATTATCAATTGTGCCGGGAACACCGATACAGGGAATTCCTCTTAAAGATAAATCTCTTGCACCTCTGAATGAACCGTCACCACCGATAACAACAATGCCTTCAATTCCTCTTTTCTGACAAACATCAATAGCAGCCTGCATACCTTCTTCAGTTTTAAAGTTAAGGCTTCTTGCTGAACAAAGGAATGTACCGCCTCTGTCAATAACGTCTGAAACAGTTCTTAAATCCATTTCAAACATATCATCTTCCATAAGACCATTGTAGCCACGGTTGATGCCGTATACTTTCATACCATTTTCGCACGCTGTTCTTACAACCGCACGAATACAAGCGTTCATACCCGGTGCGTCACCGCCGCTTGTCAAAACACCGATAGTTTTCATTATATATGTCCCCTTGATTAAAAAATATTGTTAATATGATAAACTAATATCCAACAAAGTTCAAGTCTTTTTTACAAAATTTTCTAAATTTTATTAATTATTAATAGTTTATACTGCTCTGCTCATTTTATTTTATGCCTATATTCTCTTCACCGACAATTCTTTTTAATTCTTTTAACATAGAATCGTTGATATCACACAATCTTGAATGATGGCGGACAAGCTTGTTTTCATCAGTGAAATAATAATAGACAGGCATGTTACCATCAAAAACATCAAGCACGTGCTGGATTTTTTTATATTCATCACAATCTCTGTTTTTCAGCCTGAAATAAATTCCTTTGTTTGCTTTTTGCTTTTCAGGCTGAATATTCACTTTTTCCGGTGGAATAGTAATATTTTCACAAACAAGTTTACAATCTTCATCTTCGCGGATTGAAAGCCTTCCGCCAATTAAAAGCACGTTACCCACGGACAGCAAATTATTATAATCAATATAATTCTTGGCAAAAACTATAACTTCCATACTCGCATCAGTATCTTCAACAGTAAGGAATGCCATTGTATCATTATTTTTTGTAACTTTCTTTTTAACAGATGTTACTATTGCCAGAATGTTTACACGTGTATTATCGCGATACAGATTAATTTTTGTTTCACTATCAGGTGAAGTTTCTCTGATGATTTGGCCGATGCTGTCGGCCTTCAACGCTTTTTTTATTTCATCATAATGCACCAAAGGATGACCTGAAATATAAATGCCGGTATATTCTTTTTCAAAAGCAAGTTTATCTGAAAATTCATACTCAGGCAATTCAGGTGTTTTTATCTCAAAAAGTTCAACCTCATCGCCAAAAAGTCCCATCTGACCGCTCGCAAGAATTTTCCCGTCAGTTTCTGCCTGCGCCATAACTTCAGGTAGAATTGTAATCATCTGACGACGATTTAAGCCAAGAGAATCAAGGGCACCACTATAAATTAGTGCTTCAATAGCCCTTCTGTTCAGATCTTTACCATACATTCTGAAACAGAAAGATGAGAATGATTCAAATTTTCCGCAATCTTCACGCTCGCGGATAATCGCCTTAATAGCATTTCTGCCAAGATTTTTGATTGCAAGCATACCAAACAGGATGTTATTACCTTCAACAGTAAAATCATCGTATCCTACATTTACATCAGGTGGAATAATTTTAATTCCGAGACGGTTACATTCGGAAATATAACCGGAAACTTTATTTGAATCCTCAAGCACACTGCTTATAAGTGCTGCAAAATATTCGTTTGGATAATGTGCTTTAAGATAAGCTGTTCTGTATGCTAAAAATGCATAAGCTGCTGCATGCGATTTGTTGAAAGCATATTGCGAAAAATCAGACATTGTGTCAAATATTTCATTTGCAGTGTTCTCATCTACGCCGTTATTTATTGCACCTTTACATTCGATGGTGCCGTCGTCATTTATAAGACCGTAAATGAAATTTTTACGTTCTTTTTCCATAACATCGTGCTTTTTCTTGCTCATCGCACGTCTTACAATATCAGCTCTGCCGAACGAATAACCGGCAAGCTTTCTGAAAATCTGCATAACCTGTTCCTGGTACACAATACACCCGTAAGTAACATCAAGAATATCTTTAAGAAGCGGTGTAGAATATCTGATTTTTTCAGGATTATGCCTGTTTTCAATATAAGTCGGGATAGATTTCATGGGTCCCGGTCGATAAAGTGAAATAACAGCGATAATATCTTCAATAGAATCGGGTTTAAGTTGAGTGAGAACACTTTTCATACCACCGGACTCAAGCTGGAAAATACCATCAGTAAGACCTTTTGAGAAAAGTTCAAAAGTCTTTTTATCTTTTAAATTAATTTTTTCTATATCAAAATCAGGGTGTTTCTTTTTAACTGCTTTTTCTGCATTGTCAATAACAGTAAGATAACGCAGACCGAGAAAGTCAATTTTAAGAAGGCCTAATTCTTCAAGAGTTGTCATTGTAAACTGTGTTACAACTGCATTATCATTCAGTGCTAACGGAACATAACTGTCAACTGCATCACGCGTGATTACAACACCTGCCGCATGGGTTGATGCATGCCTCGGCATACCTTCAACACTTTTTGCAGTGTCAATAAGTATCTTTACTTCTGCATCTGAATTATAAATCTCCACAAGATCCGGTGACATATCAAGAGCAGCATCAATAGTGATATTAAGCTCTCTCGGAATAAGTTTTGCAACTTTGTCAACTGTTGCATAAGACATACCTAAAGCACGTCCCACATCACGTATTGCAGCACGTGCAGCCATTGTACCGAAAGTTACAATCTGTGCTACGTGGTCATAACCATATTTATTTATAACATAATCTATAACTTGTCCTCGTTTAACATAACAGAAGTCAACGTCAAAATCCGGCATAGTTACTCTTTCAGGGTTAAGAAAACGTTCAAAAATCAGGCTGTATTTCATTGGGTCAATGCCCGTAATGCCGATACAATATGCAGCAAGAGAACCTGCACCAGAACCTCTGCCGGGACCTACAGGTATATCATGCTTTTTCGCATAATCAATGAAATCGTGCACTATGAGATAATAGTCGGTATATCCCATTTTATTTATCGTTTCAAGCTCATACAAAAGCCTTTCTTCGTATTCTTCAGGATAATTCTCGCCATATCTTTTAACTAAACCGTTAAAACACTGCTTTTTGAAGTATTCAAAGTGGTCTACATTATCAGGTACTTCAAAATGAGGCAGTTTTGTATTACCGAATTCAAATTCAAGATTGCATTTATCTGCGATTTCCTGTGTTATTTCAATTGCATCAATATCATCAGGAAAAGCTTCGCACATTTCATCGTAACTTTTAAGATAAAATTCATCTGTTTCAAAACTCATACCAGTGGGAGTACCTACAGTGTTATTCGTCTGAATACAAAGTAAAACTTCCTGAACTTTAGCATCTTCTTTTCTTACATAATGAGTATCATTTGTCGCAACAAGAGGGATCCCTGTTTTTTTAGAAACAGTTCTCATTCCGCTGACAACACGTAATTCATCCTGCAGAGAGTGGTTCTGAATTTCAAGATAAAAATCGTCACCGAAAATTGTTTTATACCACATTGCCTTTTCAACAGCAGTGTCAATATCATTAGCAAGAATAGCACGTGGTATTTCTCCGGCAAGACATGCAGATAAAGCAATAAGTCCCTCATGATATTTTTCAAGGAGAGACTTATCTATTCTCGGTTTACCATAAAACCCGCGTGTCCAGCTTTCGGAAACCATTTTTATGAGGTTTTTATACCCTGTTTCGTTTTTACAAAGTAAAACAAGGTGATATCTTTCAGCATCAAAAGCTTTTTCTTTTTTATCGAGACTTCTGGGAGCAACATAAACTTCGCATCCGATTATAGGTTTTATTCCTGCAGATTTAGCTTTTTTATAGAAATCAATTGCACCATACATAACACCATGGTCCGTTATTGCAACAGATGACTGACCAAGCTCAACAGCGCGATTAATAACTTCTCCTATTTTACACGCTCCGTCAAGCAAACTATATTCACTGTGAAGATGTAAGTGAGTAAATCCCATTGTGAATCTCCTAATCTAATTCGTCTGCAATTTTAATCAACTTATTTAATCTGTGATTAACGCCTGAACGTGAAATTTCACCGTCAAGCTCATTTCTTATCTCATCAAGGGACATATCGGGGTTGTCCTTTCGGATAATTGCAATTTCTCTTAATTGCTCAGGAAGCCAAGAAAGTCCCATTGTTTTTTCTATTTTTTCTATCGCTGCAATCTGAGCCATTGCAGCGTTTACTGTTCTGGAAATATTGGCAGTTTCAAAATTAATCTGCCTGTTGATTTTGTTTCTTACATCTTTCATCATTTTAACACCCATAAGTTCAAGAGAACTTGCTGCAGCACCGATAAGAGTAAGAAAATCTTCTATATTTTCACTATCTTTAAAATATACAACATACGAATTACCTCTTTCAACCATTTTAGGTGACAATCCCATATCACCGAGAAGCGTCATAAAATCGTTGGTAAGTTTGAGGAAAGGGATAACAAATTCAAGATGATAGTTTTTCATAGGGTCTGCAATTGTACCGCAAGAGAGGAAAACGCCTCTTAAAAAAGCCGAATAGCAACAATCATCTTCAAAATTAGCACGATTTATACGTAAAGCAATATCCTGCTTACTCTGGCCAAAAAAGCGCATAATTTTTATTATATCGCTTTGCAGAACAACAGATAATGAATAATTTCCTGCTTTTGTTTTTGTCATTCTCGGCTTTATGCCGCAGACTTCCTTAGAAAAAACTGAATATGCATTTGCAACATTTTTATTTTCCGTAAGCAAACCAATCCGTGACTGGCTGTAATACTTACCAAAAAGCAACATTCCATAGGCTTGTGCTTTCATGCAGCAGTCTGACAAATCCGTAAGCAGAGCTAATTCACTTTTCACATCCTGTGAAAAAGACATAAAAATCCCCCAAATTTATTTAAGACAGTCTCTGTGGTGTACAGTTGTTCTATACCCCAACGAATCCATAAAATCATTAAAAATTTCAGCAAAAGTAACAGAACGATGATGTCCGCCTGTACAACCGAAACCGATTATAAGCTGACTTTTGCCCTCGTTTTTTGAAAGAGGAAGTATAAACAACAAAAATTCTTCGAGCATATTTTTAAGTTTCTGACTGTTTTCATCACACATAACAAAATCACGAACCTCTTTATCAAGACCGGTTTTATCGCGTAAATCAGGTACATAATAAGGGTTCACAAGCCCGCGTAGGTCAAAAACAAAGTCACAGTCACGTGGAATACCATGTTTATAGCCGAAAGAAATAAAGTTAATAACAAAAGATTCTTCAGGACGTGATATAAATGTATCTTTTACCCTGTTTCTCAGCTGTGTAACAGAAAGATTTGTACTGTCTATTACAATATCAGCAATGTTCTTTGCAGCTTGAAGATGTTGCCTTTCCATTGTAACAGCATCAGTAACAGAAAGTGTAGAGTCTTTATTGATAAGCGGATGAAGGCGTCTTGTCTCTTTAAATCTTCTGATCAGGACATCATCATCTGCATCAATAAAAAGTATTTTGAATTTATAATTACTGATTTTTGCTTTATCAAGCACAGTAATAAGATTTGAAAAAGAAAGACCGGCTCTCATATCCATTACAACTGCAACCTTTTCAGCCTCATCACTTTCTTTTACCTCTTTAAGAAAGGCAGGAAGGAGCGTAGGAGGAATATTATCGGCACAAAAATATCCGATATCCTCCAGAGCATTTACTGCATTTGATTTTCCGGCGCCGGACATTCCGGTTACAATTAAAACTTCCATTACCTACACCTGAATTATAAAAACTTAACTTCCGTTTCTAAGAGAATACCCTTTTGTTCTAAAACCTCGTCGCGGACAAATTCAATCAAATCCATTATATCAGCTGATGTTGCATTGTTTTTATTTATAATAAAACCGCAATGCTTTTCGCTAACCTGAGCGCCGCCAATAAACTTTCCGCGCAAACCGCACTCTTCAATAAGCTGACCTGCAAAATGTCCTTCAGGTCTTTTGAACGTACTGCCAGCGCTAGGATATTCAATAGGCTGCTTTGCCTTTCTCTTGCCCATAAGTTCGTTCATTTTGTTTTCTATTTCAGTCTTACTGCCTTTTTCAAGTTTAAAAACAGCAGACATGATAATCTTATCGCTGTCAACAAAAACACTGTTCCTGTATGAAAGTTCCATTTCCTTATTGAATAAAGTGCCTTTATCACCACCGAAAGTGATATAGTCGCAACTAACAGCAACATCTTTCATTTCACCGCCGTATGCACCTGCATTCATATACATTGCACCACCGACAGTGCCGGGAATACCATAAGCAAATTCAAGTCCTGAAAGTGAATTTTCAAGCGCGAAACGGCAAAGTTTCATAAGACTGCAACCCGCCTGACAATAAATAGTTGTATCGTCAAGAAGTTTTATTTCATCAAAACCTTTACTTAAATGAATCACGACATTATCGATGCCGTCATCACTCACTAAAATATTACTACCGTTACCGAGTATAACAGGTGTAATATTATTTTCCTTACATTTTTTTACAGCTTCCAAAAGTGATTTTTCATCTTTGGGGCAAAGCATAACTTTTGCATTACCGCCTGTTTTGAAGCTTGAATACATCTTCATCGGGACATCCGTTTTGATTTCACCGTTAAATTTATCACCGAAATCAAAAATCTTTTCAGAATATTCCATGAAAACCTCCAGAATTAAATCTATTTATCTCTCAAGAAGAGCAGCGCCGATAATACCGGCATCGTTTTTAAGTTCTGCTACGCAGATTTTTGTGCTTCTGTCAAACTGCTTGTTGTATACTTCTTTGTGTATTTTTTCAGTAAGAGGAACGATAAGATTGTCTTTTTCATTACTGATACCGCCACCAATGCATACAACTTCAGGCTGAAGTGCATTTATAATATTTGCAACACCGATTGCAACATACCAGATATATTTATCAACAACTTCTGCACCTGCTTTATCACCTTTTCTCATAGCGTCCCAAGCAGTTCTGCCACTTGCTCTGTTGATATCACCGCCTGTGAGCTCCCACATAACACTATCTTTGTTTTCAAGCATTTTTTCTTTAGTCTGTCTGATAAGCGCAGTTGCTGATGCATATGCTTCCCAACAACCTTTTCTGCCACAATTGCACTGAATACCATCCGCGAAAATTACTGTGTGACCACACTCACCTGCAGCATCACCAATACCTGAAACAAGTTTACCGTCAATGATAATACCGCTGCCAACACCTGTGCCAAGAGTTACAGCAACAAGGTTTTTACAGCCGTTACCTGCACCTGCATATGCTTCACCGAGAGCCGCACAGTTAGCATCGTTATCGATAAACACATCTTTACCGCCAAGTCTTTCGCTCAGCATATCTCTTGCAGGTACCATATGAAAATCAAGGTTATTTGAAAATTCGATTTTACCTGTTGTTTTATTAATTGAACCCGGAATACCGACACCGATTGTTTCAATATCATCAAGAGTCAATTTCGCATCCTGAAGTGCAATGTCAACCGCTTTTTTAATATCGTCAAAAATTTCCGCAGCAGGTCTGGGAGCATTCGTTTTAACAGTTCCTCTGCCGATGATGTTGAATTTTTCATCGATTACACCTACTGCAATATTTGTTCCGCCAAGATCTACACCAATTTTATACATTTTAATTACCTCCGTAATTTTGTTTATTAATCCATTTTATGATTTTTGCCACGTTTCAAGCTCTTGTTCGTCCGGCATAACATCTGTCATACCAAGACTGTGGAGAAGTTCACGTGCAGCATTATAACCCATTTTTTTCTGTCTGTTGTTCATAGCGGCAGCTTCAATGATGATTGAAAGATTTCTACCGGGTTTAACGGGAACTGTTGTAACAGGAACATCAACACCAAGAATGTTCATTTTTTCCTCTTCAAGACCTAAACGGTCGTAGATTTTTTTGTTATCCCACAGTTCAAGCTGAACAACCATATCGATTTTTTCAGTAAGTTTAACCGCTCCCATACCAAAGATTCTTCGTGCGTTGATAATACCTACACCGCGAAGTTC
>JAZQWT010000072.1:0-16839 GCA_045632485.1 Acutalibacteraceae bacterium | reverse complement strand
TTTTTCACCCTCTCGAAGTACCTTTGTACATCTTTCGGGGTTCAAAAATGTCATTCTGCAGATTTCTCAGCAGTCTGATTAAAAATTACAGAATATGATAATTTACAACAAGTCCTGCAAATACGATTGAAACCATTGAAAGAAGTTTTATCAGGATATTGATTGACGGACCCGAAGTGTCTTTGAATGGGTCGCCTACTGTGTCGCCTACTACTGCAGCCTTGTGGTTTCGGCTTCCCTTTCCGCCGAATTCACCGCTTTCGATGTATTTCTTTGCATTATCCCACGCGCCGCCTGAATTTGACATAAACACTGCTATCAGGAAACCTGTTACAGTTGCGCCTGCAAGCATACCTATAACACCGTTATAACCAAGAACAAGACCTGTAACAATAGGCACCACAACTGCAGTTACCGTGGGAAGAATCATCTCTTTAAGACTTGCTTTTGTACAAAGGTCTACGCAGCACGCATAGTCCGCTTCTTTTTCACCTGTCATAATACCTTTGATTTCCTTAAACTGTCTGCGTACTTCAACAACAACACTTTCTGCTGCTCTGCCTACAGAATTCATTGTAAGCGCTGCAAAGACGAAGGGAAGACATCCGCCAATAAACAATCCTACAAGCACTGCAGGATTCATAATTGAAAGGTCCATTGCTTCGCCGTTTCCTGCCTGTGAAAGAACTTTTTCAATCTGCTCTTTATATGAAGCAATCAGTGCAAGAGCAGTAAGTGCCGCTGAGCCGATTGCAAAGCCTTTACCTGTTGCTGCTGTTGTGTTACCCAATGAATCAAGAGCATCTGTACGCTCTCTGACTTCCTCTTCAAGTCCTGCCATCTGTGCGATACCGCCGGCATTATCAGCAACGGGGCCATACGCATCAGTTGCAAGAGTAATTCCCAGAGTTGAAAGCATACCCACCGCTGCAACAGCAATGCCGTAAAGTCCGCTTGACGGATTTTCAAAGCCGCCTGCAAAAGCAAATGCCGCAATAACGCAAGCTGATATTATAACAATCGGAACGGCTGTTGACATCATACCCAGGCCAACACCACCGATTATGATTGTTGCAGAACCTGTTTCTGATTTCTTCGCAAGATTTTTTGTAGGTTTATATGTGTCAGACGTGAAATATTCAGTTGAGAAACCGATAAGCACACCTGCAAGCAAACCTGAAAGAATAGAAAAATAAAGTTTGAAATTATCTTTACCAACAACAAACCATACAATGGGAATTGCAAACAAAGCAAGAAGAATTGCACTTGCATTTGTACCTTTTCTCAAAGCCTTGAGAAGAAGCTTCTGTTCTGTTTTTTCACCTGTTCTTACAAGGAATGAGCCGAGAATCGAACAGACAACACCTACAGCTGAAAGAAGCATGGGCAAAAAAGCCGCCTGAAGATTTCCTGCAAAAGCCGCAACACCAAGTGCCATTGCAGAAATAACCGAGCCAACATATGACTCATAAAGGTCTGCACCCATACCTGCAACATCACCAACATTATCGCCTACGTTATCAGCAATAACTGCGGGGTTACGGGGATCGTCTTCGGGGATACCCGCTTCAACTTTACCTACAAGGTCTGCACCCACATCGGCTGCTTTTGTGAAAATACCGCCACCCACTCTTGCAAAAAGTGCCATCGAAGATGCACCCATACCGAATGTAAGCATTGCACTTGTAATTTCAGAAATTTCAAGTTTAAAAACAAATTTAAGAAGTATAAACCATAACGAGATATCAAGAAGGCCCAGACCGACAACAGTAAATCCCATAACTGAGCCTGCACTGAAAGCAACTCGCAATCCTTTGTTAAGTCCCTCACGGCAAGCATTTGCAGTTCTTGCATTTGATGCCGTTGCAATTTTCATACCGACAAAGCCTGAAAGTCCACTGAAAAATCCGCCTGTCAGGAAAGCAAACGGTACATATGGTGTAAGCAACTCTAACAGCGCCATAACACCGAGAACAAGAAACATTCCACCGAAAAAAGCAGCAACAATTGTATACTGTCTTTTAAGGTATGCATTTGCACCTTCTCTTATTGACTGTGCAATATGTTTCATTTTTTCAGTACCCTCTGAGAATTTCATAACCTTTTTTGCCATAATAACTGCAAATACAATTGCAATTATTGAGCCAAAAAGTGTCAGAAAAGCAGGATAGTTTTCCATAACATCATGCATAAATAATTCCATAAAACAAACTCCTTTCGCTGATGTTTCGAAAACATGTTTCATTTAATAATTATTATATCACTTGCAATTTTTCAAGTCAAGACTTGCAAAAACTAAAAACGTGTTGAAAAATGTAATCTGCTATAGTATAATTAACCCACATAAAGTAAAAGGAGACGAAAGTTATGACATTCTTCACAAAAATCTTAACAGTATTTCTTATCATCCCTGCTTTGCTCGGAATTTATTCCAAGGATGCAAAAGACACGGAAGAGGCTTACAGAGAAGTAATTTCTCAGATTGCTTATGAAAACACAATCGAAACTGCAATTCCCCAGACAGAAATTTACAAAATGATCAGCGACCATTTCTCATCAGCTCTCCCCGAAGGAAAAACTGAAAAGAAAGCAATTATCATCGGTTATGACGGTTGCCGTGCTGACGCTCTCACATTGGCAGAAGGCAAAGACAGCGGTATCAAAAAAATGCTCAACAACGGTGCAAGCCTTAATCTCGCATATTGCGGTGGTGTAAATTACCCTGAAACAAACACACAGGACACTTCAACTGCTCCCGGTTGGTGCTCAATTCTTACAGGTAAGTGGGCTGACAAAACAGGCATCACAGGCAACGGCATTACAAAAACACTCGAGTACAAAACTCTCCTTACTTCTCTCACAGAAGATGAGATTATCGATTCAGCATCTTTTGTAACATCATGGGACGGTCATTTTGTAAATGACAATTCAACTTACAAAGCAGAAAAGCAGTATTGCGAAGACAACAGCCTTAATGTAGCATTCAATTTCTGTTCAAACGATACAAACTCTGCAAATACAGTAATCAAGGATTTGAAAAACGCTGATTGCTCAGACTTTATCTTTGCAATCTATGAAGGTCCTGACCATTCAGGTCACGCATTCGGTTTCTCAACAAATAACCCCATTTACGATGTAGGCTTCAGAATCAACGATGTTCTTGCTTACAGAACACTCAATGCTATTGAAGACAGAGATACATACGAAACAGAAGACTGGCTCATTATTATCACTGCTGACCATGGTGGTTTCAGAACAGGTCACGGCGGTCCTTCAATCCAGGAAAGAATGACTTTCATCGTTACAAACAAATAATAAAGAAAAATCATTTCATACAGGCATCTTTTTTTACAAAAGATGTCTGTTTTTTTATATCTAAAGTATTGTAATTTATTGCAAGTTGAAGTATAATTTAAATGTATGTTTATATGTATAGGAGGAGTTTGTATGGCAGATGTAAAACTTGGAATTCAGTTGTTCACTTTACGTGACCATATCAAAACGGCTGAAGACTTTGATAAGACTCTTGCTGAATTAAAAAATGAGGGTGTAAACGTTATCCAGATTTCCGCTATCGGCCCTATACCCCAGAATGAGGTAAAGGAAATTGTCGAAAAGTACGAAATGGATGTATGTGTCACACACACAAACTTTGACAGAATGAAAGCTGAAACACAGACTGTTATTGACGAGCACAAAATGATTGACTGTGACTGTCTCGGCCTCGGTGCTATGAGCGACGATTACAGAAAAGATTTAGCATCTTTAAGGCAGTTTATCAAGGATGCTGAAAAAATCGGCAAAATGTGTTTCGAACAAGGTATGCACTTCGCCTACCACAACCACGATTTTGAATTCAAAACAGTAATGGAAGACGGAAGAACAGTTATGGACGTGCTTCTTGAAGAAACAAATCCTGACTATTTCTGGTTTATTCCCGACACTGCGTGGATTCAGATTGGCGGAGAGGACCCCGTAGAGTTTCTTGAAAAACTCAGAGGCAGAGTCAAGGTATGCCACTTCAAAGATTATGTGAAAGCCGATACAGAAAGAGGCTTTAAATTCACAGAACTGGGTAAGGGTGAAGTTGACATTCCGGCTTGTCTCAACAAGCTTCGTGAAATGGGCGTGCCTTATGCAGTTTATGAGCACGACATTGACTGGGAAGTAAGCGCAATGCAGTCTTGTAAAGACAGCTATAAATATATGTTAAAAATTGCAGAAAATTAACCGAAAGGGTGTTTTAAATATGGCAGATAAAGTTAGAGTTGGTATTATCGGTATCGGTAATATGGGTTCATCTCATCTGAGAAACTACAAAGAAGGCAAAATGCCTGAAATCGAAATCACAGCAGTTTGCGATATCAAGGCTGAACGTCTTGAATGGGCTGAAAAAGAATTCCCCGAAATTGCAAGATTTGAAAATTACGACGATGTACTTACAAGCGGTCTTTGTGATGCAATTCTTATTGCTGTTCCTCACTACGACCATCCCCCTATGGCTATCAAAGCTCTTAAAGCAGGGTTCCACGTTATGACAGAAAAACCCGCCGGTGTTTACACAAAGCACGTTCGCGAAATGAATGAGGTTGCTGAAAGCTGCGACAAGGTTTTCGGAATTATGTATAACCAGAGAACTAACCCCATGTACCGCAAAGCAAGAGAAATCGTTAACAGCGGTGAATATGGTCAGCTTAAGAGAGTTAACTGGATCATCACAGACTGGTTCAGAACTCAGGCTTACTATAATTCAGGCGGATGGCGTGCAACATGGTCAGGCGAAGGCGGTGGCGTGCTTCTCAACCAGTGTCCTCACAACCTTGACTTATGGCAGTGGATTTGCGGTATGCCCGTAAAAATCAAAGCTGTATGCCGTGCAGGTCAGTGGCACGATATTGAAGTTGAAGATGACGTTATGATTTATGCCGAATATGCAAACGGTGCTTCAGGCGTGTTCATCACAACAACAGGCGACTGCCCCGGTACAAACAGACTTGAAATCACTCTCGACAGAGCAAAGCTTATCTGTGAAGACGGCAAACTCCGTATGTACGTTCTTGAAAACAATACAACAGATATTATCTACAAATCTGAAGAAGGTTTTGCTAAAGAAGACGGTGAATGGGTTGATGTTGAACTTGTAGGTGAAAACGACCAGCATTCAGGTGTTATGAATGCTTTCGCAAACAAAATTCTCCACGGCGGTGAACTCATTGCCCCCGGCGTTGAAGGCATAAACGGTCTTACAATTTCAAACGCAGCATTCCTTTCTTCATGGCTTGACAAAACTATCGAGCTTCCCATTGATGAAGATCTTTATTATGCTGAACTCAAGAAGAGAATTGACTCTTCAAAAGCAAAAGAAAACGTTGTTGAAAAAATCAACGAAGATATGAGTTCAACTTATTAATTTATAAAACATAAACAAGCACAAAACAAAGGAGCACTTAAAATGATTATCACAAACAAAAAAGCACGTATCGCACTTATCGGTTCATCAGGCAGAGGACGTTCACTTCTCGAAAACCTTATGCAGATTGAAGGCGTTGAAGTTCCCGCAATCTGCGACCTTGTTCCCGAAAGAGTGGAGCTGGGCGTTAAAATGGTTAAAGAATATTATGGCGAAGATACAGTTTGTAACGGCTACACAGACTACAAAGAGATGATTGAAAAGGAAGAACTTGACGCTCTTCTTATTGCAACAACATGGATTACTCACGTACCGATTGCGGTTGACGGTATGAAAGCAGGTCTTCACGTGGCTATGGAAGTAGGCGGTGCTGCTTCAGTTGAAGAATGCTGGGAAATGATCCGTACTTCAAAAGAAACAGGCAAATTCTGTATGCTTCTTGAAAACTGCTGCTACTGCAGAAAAGAAATGGCAGTTTACAATATGGTTAAGCAGGGTCTTTTCGGTGAACTTGTTCACCTTGAAGGCGGTTACAGACACGACCTCCGCGATGAAATCGGCCTCGGCAGAGAAAACATCCACGGCAGACTCTATAACTTTATGAACAGAAACGGCGAACTTTATCCCACTCATCAGTTAGGCCCTATCTGCAAGCTTCTTGACATCAACCGCGGAAACAGATTTGTAACACTCAACTCCGTTGCTTCAAAAGCAGCAGGTCTTAACGTATGGCTCAAAGAAAACAAAGGCGAGGACTATGATATCGCTGACTATAAATTTGCTCAGGGCGACGTTGTAACAACAATTCTCAAAACTGCTCACGGTGAAACAGTAGTTCTTTTCCACGATTGCACACTCCCGCGTCCCTATTCAAGAAACTTTGTTGTTCAGGGTACAAAGGGTATTTTCCAGGAACTCAGCGACGATGACTCATATATGTACTTTAACGGCATGGAAAAACACGATTTTGTTCCTGCAAAAGAATTCGTTGAAAAATACGAACATCCCCTCTGGCAGTGGTACCAGGATGTAGGCGTTAAAGCAGGTCACGGCGGCATGGACTACCTTGTTCTCCTTGCTTTCACAGAAAGCGTTAAAAACAACACTACTCCTCCCATTGACGTTTACGACACAGCAACATGGATGGCTGTTACATATCTTTCAGAGCAGTCAGTTGCAATGGGCGGTGCTCCTGTTCCGTTCCCCGATTTCACAAACGGTAAATGGATTGACCGTGAAGACTACAACAAAGATGCATTCTGCCTCAATGAAGTAGTTGACAAATATAACACAGAAAAATAATTTCGAAAGGATTTTTGCAATGGACAAAACCCTTGTTATTATGGCTGCCGGTATGGGCAGCAGATACGGCAGTTTAAAACAAATTGACCCCATTGGTAATGAAGGTTCACTTATTATAGACTATTCGATTTATGATGCTGTAAAAGCAGGTTTCAACAAAGTTGTTTTCATCATCAAAAAGCAGGATGAAGAGGCTTTCAGAAATGCTATCGGCAACAGAATCGAAAAGAAAGTAAACACAGAATATGTTTTCCAGGATATCAACAACATTCCTGACGGATATTCAGTTCCTGAAGGACGCGTAAAGCCCTGGGGTACTGCACATGCAATTCTTTCTTGCCTCGGCACAGTAAAAGAGCCTTTTGCAGTTATCAATTCTGACGACTACTACGGCCCTCAGGCTTTCAGAGAAGCTGCTGACTGGATTGAAAAAACAGACTTCAACAGCGAGGTTCTCCCCTTCTGTATGGTTGGATTTAAACTTAAAAACACTCTCACTGAAAACGGCCATGTTTCACGCGGTGTTTGTGTTGTTAATGAAAACGGTCATCTTGATGAAATTACAGAAAGAACAAAAATCATCAGACGCGGTGATAAAGTTTACTACGAAGATTTTGAAGAGCCTGTTGAACTCGACGAAGAAACTATCGTTTCAATGAACTGTTGGGTCTTTGCTCCTCAGCTTCTTGACAGACTCCAAGAGAGATTCAATGAGTTCTTCAAAACGGTTGAGCAAAATCCTCTTAAATCAGAATTTTTCCTTCCTTTTGTTGTTTCTGATATGCTTGAAGACAAAGAATGCACAGTTGATGTGCTTACAACATCCGACAAGTGGTTTGGCGTTACTTACAAAGAAGACAGACCTCTCGTCGTAGAATCAATTCAGGCTATGAAAGATGACGGACTTTATCCACAGAATATGCTCGAATGGAGATAATTCAAAATGAAAATTTTACCTGAACTTCTCAACTACGATATTTACCCTAAAGTAGTTTCAGAAAAAAAAGAAACATTAATTACAATCAAGCCGTTAGGCGGACACGCACATTTTGAAGAAAGTGAATACACACTTCAGATTTTAGGTCTCGAAGAAGGTGCAATCAGAAATTACAAGGACAGAAAAAATATGAAAAAAATCCTTGTAAAGGTTGACGATGACAAATGTATCAGATTCAAATATGCTTTCCCTAAAGAGCAGATGTATTATCTGCGTCTCATCAAGCCTGACGGTAAAGAGCTTGTTGAACTCTGTCTTTATGCGGTAGCTCCCGATCTTGCAGGAAGATATCCGTTCACAGGTGATTTACACTTCCACACATCTTTCTCCGACGGCAGACAGGCTCCTGAAATTGCAGTTGCAAACTGCCGTAAAATCGGCTATGACTTCATGGCAATTACAGACCACGAGAGATACTATCCTTCACTTAATGTAAAAAAATTCTACGAAGATGTGCCTATCGACTTAAATCTTGTGCCCGGTGAAGAAATCCATCTTGCAAAAGCTGACGAAGACCACATCAACGATATCCATATCGTAAACTTCGGTGGTGAATATTCAATCAACGCAATGTTTGAACACACTCACATCAACGAAGTGGGCGATTCTAAAAAACTCCGTTCACTTTACGGTGAATGTCCTGATGTCAGATCTATCAGAGAAATGAACGAAATGATTGACAGACTCTCTGAAAAAGAAGACATTCCTGAAGGCATTGAAAGATATGCTTATACTGCTTGTAAATTTATCTTTGATGAAATCAGAAAAGCAAACGGTCTCGGCATTTTCTGCCATCCTTACTGGATTTCAAACGTTCAGCAGGTGCCTGAAACTCTCCTCGATTTTATGATGGAGAAACAGCCATTTGATGCTTTTGAGGTATTGGGTGGAGAAAATTATTTCGAGCATAACGGTTATCAGACAATAAGATATTATGAAGACCTTGCAAAAGGCAGAAAATATCCTATTGTTGGCTCAACAGACTGCCACGATTCAACAAATCCCGACCGTTTCCCCTGCAAAACAATCGTATTCTCAAGAAGAAACGAAAGAAAAGATATTATTTCTTCTATCAAAGATTTCTACAGCGTTGCAGTTGACACAATCAGTGCAGAATATCGTATTGTAGGCGATTTAAGACTTGTTAAATACGCAACATTCCTTATGCAGAACTATTTTCCCATTCACGATGACCTTTGCTTTGAAGAAGGACGTGCAATGAAAGCGTATGCTTGCGGTGAAGAAGGAAGTAAGGAAACTCTCGAATTCTTACACGGCAGATGCGAAAAACTGCTTAAAAAGTATTTTGTATTTTAAAAGGTGAAAAACTATGGCTGAATTTATACTTTCTGCTTTCTCTGATGAAGCAGGTGGCGGTATTCTTGAACAGATTTCCGCTTTAAAAAGAAATAACCTTACGCATACAGAGCTTCGTGGTCTGGATCACGGAAATATTTCTGTATATACTGAAGAACAATGCAAAGAATTAAAAAAGATTCTTGATGATAACGGAATTGGTGTTTCGGCTATCGGCTCACCTTTCGGCAAAATCAATATTGAAGATGATTTTGAACCTCATTTTGAGCTTTTCAAAAGAAATGTTGAAAACGCTTGTATTCTCGGCACAGATAAAATCCGTATGTTCAGCTTTTTCTTCAATGAAAATCAGAAGCCCGAAGATTTCCGCGATGAAGTTTTTGAAAGACTTGAAAAATTCGCTGATTATTCTCTGAAATCAGGCATCTGGTGCTGTCACGAAAACGAAAAAGACATTTACGGCGATATTGCAGAACGTTGCCTTGATATTTACAAAACCTTCAAAGGCAAAATCAAAGGTGTTTTTGACTCTGCAAACTTCATTCAGTGCGGTGTTCAGATTCTTCCCGCATACGAAATGCTTGAAGAATATATCGAATATATGCACGTTAAAGACTGTCTTTTTGAAACAGGCAAAGTTGTTCCTGCAGGTAAAGGTGACGGTGAGATTGCTGAACTTTTAAAACGTTTCAGCAATAAAGAGGGCAAAAAAATCCTCACTCTCGAACCTCACCTTACAGTTTTCGAAGGTCTTGCAGCGCTTGAGGGCGAAGGTGGCACAGCTGACCAGCTTAAAGACGACTTCACTTATCCGAGCCAGGCGGCATCCTTTGACGCCGCTTCAGAAGCTTTGCACGATATTCTTGCACAAATCTGACAGAGGTGAAAAAAATGTTACTTAAATTAAGAGATAAAAAAGATTGCGCTTTCGATATGATTGCCCTTGGCGAAGTTATGTTACGTCTCGATCCGGGTGATATGAGAGTTAAAAACGCAAGAAACTTCCGCGTATGGGAAGGCGGCGGAGAATACAACGTAGCCCGCGGTCTCAGAAGATGTTTCTCAATGAAAACAGGTGTTGTAACTGCTTTTGCTGATAACGAAATCGGCAGACTCTGCGAAGATTTTATTCTTCAGGGCGGTGTTGACACTTCAATGATTAAATGGGTGCCCTATGACGGCATCGGCAGAAAAGTAAGAAACGGTCTTAACTTCACAGAAAGAGGTTTCGGCATCCGCGGTGCTGTCGGCGTTTCTGACAGAGGTAATACAGCTGCATCACAGCTTAAAGTAGGCGACATTGACTGGGAATACATTTTCGGTACTCTTGGTGTGCGTTGGCTTCACACAGGTGGCATTTTTGCTGCACTTTCAGAAACAACTGCAGAAGTTGTTATTGAAGCGGTTAAAACTGCAAAGAAATACGGCACTATCGTATCTTACGACTTAAACTACCGCCCTTCTCTCTGGAGTGATATCGGCGGTAAAGAAAAAGCACAGGCAGTCAACAAAGAAATTGCAAAATACATCGATGTTATGATTGGTAACGAAGAAGATTTCACCGCTTGTCTTGGCTTTGAAATTGAAGGCAATGACGAAAACCTGAAAGAATTAAATCTTGACGGTTATGTTAAAATGCTTGGCGAAGTTTGCAAAACTTATCCTAACTTCAAGGTTATTGCAACAACTTTGCGTACAGTTAAAACTGCAACAGTAAACGACTGGAGTGCCATTTGTTACGCCGACGGAAGGGTTTACAACGGACTTAATCTTCCCGGTCTTGAAATTTATGACAGAGTGGGTGGCGGAGATTCATTCGCATCAGGTCTTATTTACGGACTTATGACTTACGACGATGCTCAGGCTGCAGTTAACTACGGTGTGGCACACGGTGCATTTGCAATGACAACACCCGGTGACACTTCAACTGCATCACTTAAAGAAGTCGAAAATATTATCGGCGGTAAAGGTGCAAGAGTAGCAAGATAAATTGACTGCGTACACCTGAATAAAAGGAGGAAATCAAAATGAAAAACTATAAATTCGCATCAAAGCTTATGGACAGGCACGAATATCCCGAAGAAGCAAAAAAAGTGCTTTCAGATGCATTTGATAAAATTATTGCAAACGAAAAAGCAAATAAAATCTATGAATCAATCAGAACAGATTACCTTAAGAAAGAGAAAAACTTTGATAAGTTTTCAGACAAAACAAAGGCTCTTTCAGAAGAAATCGGTGTTCACGTTTATATTGTAAACCTTGTAATTCTTCTCGGCTGCACAGAAACACTTCTCAAGAGATATAAAAAAGAAAATATCGACGAAGAAATTTTCTGGGATTCAATGATTGACCTTAAGGTTAAAATGATTGAATGTAAAGAAAACTACGATATGTACGGTACATTCGTTGAAGGTTGGTTTAACGGATTCTACCAGATGAGAAGATTCAAGGTAGGCAGATTTGAATATGATCTTGCAGATTTTGGCTGCAGTGAATTCACAATCGCAGGCGAAACAATCAAAGACGAAGAATTCTGCCTCGGTATGCACATCCCCTCTCATTGCGGCAGCCTTTCAATGGATGTAAGACTTGATTCATACAAAAAAGCTTATAAATTCTTCCGCGATAAATTCGGCGATAAGAAATATATGTACATAGTTTGTGGATCATGGCTTCTTTATCCTGATAACGATAAAATCCTTCCCGCAAATTCAAACACAGTAGATTTCCTCTATGACTTTGAGCCTCTTAATGTTACAACAAAATACGATTTCGGTGACCAGTGGAGAGTTTTCGGTGTTCAGTATGACGATAAACCCGTTTCAGAGCTTCCCAGAAACACTTCAATGCAGAGAGCATTTGCTGAGTGGCTTGAAAAAGGCAATAAAACAGGTTCTGCTTACAGCATACTTGTATTTGACGGTGAAAAAATTCTCACAAGACAGAAGTAATTAAACCCTTCTTGTTTGTATGTTTTACCATATTGACAAAACCCTTGTTTCAAGGTACAATATATGTGTAAACAATATTAATTCTGTGTGACTGGCGGATTAGGTGGTAAACATCGTGAAGCACAGAATGATAAAACTGATAATAACACACTTTATCAGTTAAAGCCGACCGTCTGGGCAATCCTCGTCACACGCAGGATTGCCCTTTATTGTTTTTTAGCATAAATTTGAAAGGATGATGTCAGATGTACGAATGCTGGAACGGATTTAAAGAAGGCAAATGGCAAAACGAAATCAATGTACGTGATTTCATTCAGACTAACTATACGCCTTACGAGGGAGATTCGTCTTTCCTCGCAGGTCCCACAAAAAGAACAACAGACCTTATGAACAAGCTTAACACCCTGCTTACTATTGAAAAGCAGTACGGTGGTGTGCTTGACATTGACACAACTACAGTTTCCACTGTTACAGGCTACAAACCCGGTTATCTTGATAAAGAAAACGAAATTATCGTAGGTTTACAGACTAACCGTCCCCTTAAAAGAGGCGTTAACCCCTTCGGCGGTATCAGAATGGCAAGACAGGCTTGTGCTGCTTACGGATATAAGCTTTCAGATAAAATTGAGGACGAATTCCAGTTCAGAACAACTCATAATGACGGTGTTTTCAGAGCATACAGCGACGAAATGCGTCTTGCACGTAAATCAAGCATTATCACAGGTCTTCCTGACGCTTACGGCAGAGGCAGAATCATCGGCGATTACAGACGTGTTGCTCTTTACGGTATTGACCGCCTTATTGAAGAAAAGAAAAAAGATAAGGCTCACATCGCAAAAGATGAGTCAATGAACTATAAAACAGTAAGACAGCTTGAAGAACTCTTCCAGCAGATTACTTTCCTTGGCTTTATGAAAGAAATGGCTGAAATGTACGGCTTTGATATAAGCAAACCTGCTACAAACACAAAAGAAGCTGTTCAGTGGCTCTATTTTGCTTATCTCGCTGCTATCAAAGAGCAGAACGGTGCTGCAATGAGCCTTGGCAGAGTTGCAACATTTATTGACATTTATATTGAACGCGACCTTAAAAACGGTGTTCTCACAGAAGAAGAAGCACAGGAAATCATCGACGATTTCGTTATGAAACTCCGTATGGCAAGACATCTGAGAACACCTGAATACAATGAACTTTTCGGCGGAGACCCCATGTGGATTACAGAAGCTGTAGGCGGTATGGGTGAAGACGGCAGAACTCTTGTTACTAAAAACAGCTACAGAATTCTCAACACTCTCTACAATTTAGGCTCTGCTCCCGAACCGAACCTTACTATTCTCTGGTCAGAAAATCTTCCTGAAAACTTCAAGAAATTCTGTTCAAAGGTTTCAATTGATACTGACTCAATTCAATACGAAAACGACGATGTTATGCGTCCTCACTACGGTGATGACTATGCTATTGCCTGCTGTGTTTCTGCAATGAAAGTGGGCAAACAGATGCAGTTCTTCGGTGCACGTTGTAACCTTGCAAAACTTCTTCTCCTCACTCTTAACGGCGGTTATGATACAACTTCAGGTATTCACATCGGCCCTCAGAAAGAAGTTATGGCAGATGAAATACTTGACTTTGATAAAGTGAAAGAAAGATTTGATGAATACGTAGAGTGGCTTATGAAACTTTATGTAAACACAATGAACGTTATCCACTATATGCACGATAAATACGCTTATGAAAAGTCACAAATGGCTCTTCACGATACAGACGTTGAAAGATTTATGGCTTTCGGTGTTGCAGGTCTTTCTGTAATTACCGACTCATTAAGCGCAATCAAATATGCAAAAGTTAAACCTATCCGCGACGAAAAAGGCTTTATTGTTGACTTTGAAACAGAAGGCAATTTCCCCAAATACGGCAACGATGATGACCGCGTAGACCTTATAGCAAAAGACCTTACACATCAGGTTATCACAGAGCTTCGTAAAACCCCCACATACAGAGATGCAATTCACACTCTTTCAGTGCTTACAATCACTTCTAACGTGGCTTATGGTAAGAAAACAGGTTCAACACCTGACGGCAGAAAAAAAGGCGAGCCTTTTGCTCCCGGTGCAAACCCCATGCACAACAGAGAAGAAAACGGTGCACTTGCTTCACTTAACAGCGTTGCAAAAATTTCCTATGACGATTGCCGTGACGGTATTTCAAACACATTCTCTATTACTCCCGATGCATTGGGCAAGGATGATGAATCAAAGGTTAACAATCTTGTTAACGTGCTTGACGGTTATTTCCACCAGAAAGCACACCACATCAACGTAAACGTGCTTAATCGTGAAACTCTTATGGATGCCTATGAACATCCCGAAAATTATCCTAACCTTACAGTGCGCGTTTCAGGCTATGCCGTAAACTTCGTAAGACTGTCACGTGAACAGCAGAGAGAAGTTATATCACGTACATTCCACGAGAGGCTTGCATAATGAACGGATATATTAATTCTGTTCAGTCTTTCGGTGCAGTTGATGGTCCGGGAGTGCGATATGTGATTTTCATGCAAGGGTGTCCGTTAAGATGCTCTTGCTGCCACAACCCCGACACATGGGAATTTTCAAAAGAGCAGGAAGTTACACCTGAAGAAATGCTTTCAAAGATTCTTCGTTTTAAAAGTTACTTCGGTGCAGACGGCGGTGTTACTGTTTCAGGCGGAGAAGCACTGATGCAGAGCGAATTTGTAACGGAACTTTTCACACTCTGCAAAAAAGAAAACATCCACACGTGCCTGGACACAAGCGGATGTATTCTTGATAACAAAACAAAAGAACTTCTTAATGTTACAGACCTTGTTCTTCTTGATATCAAGTATACAAACGAAGAAGATTACAAAAAACATGTAGGATGTTCTCTTGAAGATGTGCTGACTTTTTACGATTATCTTGAAGAAAAGAAAATCCCCACATGGATTCGCCAGGTAATAATTCCGGGCAAAACCGATAGTGAGGAAAACATTTTAAAACTTAAGGATATCGTAAATAATCATCCGGAATGTACAAAGAAAATCGAGCTTCTGCCTTTCAGAAAATTATGTCAGCCCAAGTATGATAATTTAGGGATTGAATTTACTTTCGGAAATATTCCCGAGCCTGACCCTGAAAGAATCAAAGAATTATATAAAAACTTATAACAAAAGCCATACCTGACGGTATGGCTTTTATTTTTATATAAAATAAATCATTAAATTACTCTTCAAGTTTTGCTCTTCTCTTTTTAACAAAATGTGCAATAACGGCAATTATAATGGCTGATGACGGAACAAAAATACAACCTGCAAGAATAAGATCTTTTGTGCCGTTATCTTCCAAAAAAATGTACACAGGACGTTCCGGATTAACTTTGATTTTTACAGTGTCGCCCATCTTATATTTCGTTTTGGTTCTCATCCAGTGAACATCTTCATATATTTCGTTATTGTATTTGTAGGAAACAGCTATGCTGTATTCTTCTTCATCTATTTCATAAACGTCAGATATTGTTGCACTTACAGGAACAACTATATCTTTGTATTCATAATATTCGTTTCTTTTTTCTATTCCGTCAGAAAAACAAATAAAAGAAAGAACAAGTATTGCAAATACTCCCATAAGCAGTTCAATTGACACTCGTTTATTATTATCATTAAACCATTTCTCAGTAAAATCTTTTTCTTCTCTGCTCATACAATCACCACCTGTAAATATATTACATTATTCGTTAAAAATTTTCAAGTCCTGCTTTTTACGGCAGGACTTGATTTTTCAGGAGGATATATAATGGCGATGAGCTCAGTCTCTGAACTCTTTTTCTGCTTTGATAATTTTGCCTGTTTCAGCATTTACTTCGTAATCGTATTCATATCTGCCTGAATCGAACTCAACCTCGTAAACAAGTCTGCGTCCGTCTTTATCAAGCTCTATTTTATATCTTGAGATTTCAGAAGCATCAAGCTCTGCGTGTTCAAGAACGATTACTTTGGCTTCTTCTTTTGTTATTTTCACTTCTTCAACAGGGGTATTATTGTTGAATCCAAAAAACGGAAATACTGCTGTTATGAATGATAAGAATAATGTAAATAATTTTTTCATATTTATGCCTCCTTTGTTCTATGATAGTTTTATCTAATCAATTTAACGTCTGATATTTATGTTTTATCAGTCTCTGAACTCTTTTTCTGCTTTGATAATTTTACCTGTTTCAGCATTTACTTCGTAATCTTATTCATGTTTGCCTGAAACAAATTCAACTTCATAAACAATGGTTTTTCTTTCTCTGTCGATTTCTGCGTGATAGAAATTCACATCTGATTCTTTAAGATTCGCGTGAGCAAGAACCGTTTCTTTTACTTTTTTAGCAGAAATAACATTTAAATCACCGTCAACTGCAGGTGTTGTACTCTTATGAGTATGGGCTGTGCTTTTTTCTGTTTTATGTGAATTATCTTTATTTTTATCAATCTTGTTTTCCTGCTCTTTTTTAGTTGTAGGAACGTATTTTTCGGTCGGAAGTTTTTCCTTTTTCTGACCCGTTTCAGCACTTGTTTCTTCATTCATATTTATCTTTGTTTCATCCTGTACTGCAGTTTGTTTTTCTGTCGGTGGGTTGTCACTGATAGTTTTATCAGGCTTATTCGCAACGCAGGCTGTGAATAAAGTCAATGTAAGTATTGCTGTGATTATAATTGCAAGTGTTTTTTTCATTAGTCGTTCCTCCTTATCTTATTCTATATAACAAAACGGACGGATATTCTTCATATCCGCCCGTGTGAAATATACTTATACAGTGGGCGGCCGGTTTTAAAAAAGTCGCCAAACGCTGAATGAGTTTTAGTA
>JAZQWT010000071.1:0-29078 GCA_045632485.1 Acutalibacteraceae bacterium | reverse complement strand
ATTGACTGACCGTGTTTGTTTACGTATCCTCTTAAAATTGCATGAGCAAGGGGATTGCCCTGGCTTTCAACTTCCCAGCCTCTGTAAATGAATGTGTGAGAATGCTGTGCCGCAGTAATTGAGTTCATCATAACTGAAATATCACCTGCGGTAGGGTTCTTCATGCCTACGGGAATATCAAAACCGCTTGCAGTAAGACGGTGCTGCTGATTTTCAACAGACCTTGCACCTATTGCAACATATGACAGAACATCTGAAAGGTATCTGTGATTTTCGGGGTAGAGCATTTCGTCAGCACAGGTAAAACCTGTTTCCTGCATTGCTCTGATGTGCAGATTTCTGATTGCAACAACGCCCTTTAACATATCTTCACTTTTGTGAGGGTCAGGCTGATGAAGCATTCCTTTATATCCGTCACCTGTTGTGCGGGGTTTATTGGTGTAAATTCGAGGAATAATGAGAATTTTATCAGAAACTTTGTCCTGAACACCTCTGAGTCGTGTGATGTAATCGATTACGCTGTCATCATTATCAGCTGAGCAAGGACCGATAATAAGAATAAATCTGTCATCTCTGCCTTCGAAAACCGCTTTTATTTCTTCGTCGCGTTTTTCTTTCATCTGCTCAAGCTTATATGTAATAGGGTACTGCTCCTTTATCTCCATAGGGATTGGTAATTTTCTTTTGAAATTCATGTTCATTGTTATTGTCTCCGATTATTATTTTTTATCAAACAATGCTCTGCGTTCTGTTGAATGACGCATCATTTTTCTCATTGATTCAACATCTTCGTTTTCAAGCATTGATTTAAGTTCGTTAAATTTGTTTATAAAAAGATTCATCTGTCCGAGAAGTGCCGCTTTATTCTCGATAAAAAGTTCACTCCACATCAGGTCGTTTATACGTGCGATACGGGTAAGGTCGCGGAATGAGTCACCTGTAAATTTTTCCATATTCTCTTTGTCGTTGCAGGTCATAAGAGTTATGGCAATGCAGTGAGTAAGCTGTGAAAGAAAGCCAATCATTTCATCGTGCTCTTCGGGTGAAAGAGTGGTAACATTTGAAAATCCCAGTAATCTTCCAAGCTCCATACAGGTGTTTATTGCATCGGGAGTGTTTTTATCAGTAGGAGTAACAATGTAGTTTGCTCCCGTAAACATTTTGTCCGTACTGTTTTCAACACCTGAAACCTCTCGTCCTGCCATTGGATGTGCTGCTATAAATTCCACATCAGGTCGAAGCATTTCCTGTACCTTATATACGATACTGCACTTGACACCTGTTACGTCTGTAATAAGTGCACCGCTTTTTAAAAGGTTCTGATTTTTCTCAACCCATTCTACAAAAACGTGAGGGTACAAAGCAAAAATAACTATATCTGCTTCGCCGATTATTTTTTCATCAGGTTCTGTAGAGCCTTCATCGATAAATCCTTCTCTGAGAGCAAAGTCTATTGAGCTTTGCTCTTTTGTTATAGTGCTTATGTGAAAGCCGAATCTTTTCAGAATTCTTGCATAACTGCCACCCAGAAGCCCCAGTCCGACTATCAGTATATTTTTATTTATATTTACTATCATTCTGAAATCACCTCTGCTCCCAGATTTTTTATATCTTCGAAAAATGAGGGATAACTTTTGTTAACAGCTTCTGCACCGTTTATTGTTCCGCCGTACTTTGAAAGTATCAGCGATAAAGCCATAACAATGCGATGGTCGTTATGTCCGTCAAAAACAATTTCTGTATTTTTAAAATTATGCTTCGGAACAGTTATTCGGTTTTCACCGAAAATAAGTCCGCCGCCCAGTTTTCGGAGTTCTTCGTGCATTACCTGCCCGCGGTCGCTTTCTTTAATCTTCAAGCGGTCTGTGCCTGTAAGAATGGCACCGCTTTTAAGTGCCGAAAGAGCTATAAGCACAGGTCCCAGGTCAGGGCAGTCTGAAATGTCAAGAGTCGGTGTGCCGTCTGCAATCTCATTAAAATATTCTTTATATATCTTATCGCCCTGCAGACTGTCAGGCTTCAGGTTGCAGATTTCAATGTCCGAGCCGATAAAATTAAAAGCATCAAGAAAGGCAGCATTTGAATAATCACCTTCAACAGTGCCTTCAAATGAATGTAATTCCGACTTTTTGATTACAACGGTGAAATCATCCTTGAATTCAATATCTGCACCGAATGATTTCAAGGCTGACAAAGTGAGATTTACATAAGACCTGCTTTCAAAGGGAGGTATAATGCGTATCTGTGCGTCTTCGCCAAGATATACAAATGCAAAAATAAGTCCCGTTATAAACTGGCTGCTTATATCACCGTTTATTTTGTATTCTCCGCTTTTGAGATTACCGCAAACAGTTACGGAATCTTCGTTCTTTATGAATGTAAAACCGTTCTCAAGGCACAGCTTTTCGTAAACGTCAAGAGGTCTTTCAAAAAGTCTTTTACTGCCCTGCAAAGTAATTTCTTTTCCTGTACACAAAGCAAGGGGGATGAAAAATCTTAATGTGCTTCCGCTTTCTCTGCAACAAAGGACAGATTCGGTGTCTTTCATAAATTTTTCGGGATTTATAAACACCGTGTCTTTTTCTGTGTTTATTTCAGCACCCAAGGCTTTCAGACAATCGATTGTAGCAAGTATATCTTCGCTGTATTGGATACCTGATATAATGCATTTTTTCCTTGATAATGCAGCACCTGTCAGGTATCTGTGTGCCATACTTTTTGAGGTTGGTGCATTTATATTTCCTTGCAGCTTGCAAGGGTTGAAAATCGCTTTCATATTATTTACCTTCTGTCAGAAAATCAATTGCTTCAAGGTATCCGTCTGTGCCGTGACCTGTTATTGTTTTTACACAGGCAAGACGAACAAAACTTATCTGTCTGAAATCTTCTCTTTCTTCCACCTTTGAAATATGAACTTCAACAGTGGGGATGTTTACCGCTTTCACTGCATCGAGAATGGCAATGCTTGTGTGGGTATATGCACCGGGATTTATAACAATTCCGTCTGCGTTTGAGTAAGCATTCTGTATTTCATCAACAAGGTCGCCTTCGTGATTTGATTGGAATACCTTTACTTCCAAACCTTTTGCCTCGCAATGCTTTTCGATTTTAGCAACAAGGTCATTATATGTTTCTTTTCCGTAATGCTCAGGCTCTCTTATGCCCAGCATATTTATGTTAGGCCCGTTTATAACGAGGATTTTCATATTAACAGCTCCGTTCCGTCTTTCAGTATAAATTCTGCTTCCTTTTCAGGCTTTTCCATATCAGGAACAATAACATCAGCAGTGCTTTTATAAATATCAATTCTTTCATCATACAGCTTTTTCAATTTGTCTGCTGTGTCTGAAAGAGGTCTGTTATCGGTAGGACAAAGCCTCTCAAAATCTGCATTTATAAAAAACAGTTTTCCGTTTCTTTTAAGAGCGTTTACGTTTTCTTCTCTCAGAATTACACCGCCGCCTGTTGAAATTATCTGACATCCCTTTGAAGAAATATCTTTTATAACTGCTGTTTCCAGATCGCGGAAATATTTTTCGCCTTTGCGGTCTATAAGTTCTTTTATGGAACAACCGCAACGCTTTTTAATTTCTTCATCTGTATCAACAAAACTGAATCCGTCAATTTTAAGAAGTTTTCCGACTGTGCTTTTTCCGCTTCCCGGCATTCCTGTAAGAACAATGTTTTCTTTTGATGCAAGAATCTGTGTGAACACATTATCTGCAACTGCTTTGGGGATTTCTGTATCAAGAAATTTCCCGACAGCAATAACTGCCTGCATCACAAGCATATAAAGTCCGCCCTCGGCTTTTATCCCTTTTGCTTTTGCATTTAAAACAAGATTTGTGCGAAGAGGATTGTATACAGCGTCAACGATACCTTCAAGATTCCTGAAAACAGAAATGTCAATCGGCTGTGAATCGCAATCAGGATACATTCCCGATGGAGTTGTGTTTATAATCACATCAGCATCTGAATGTTCTTTTAACGCGTCTTCATATGTTATATAATTTCCCGACTTGCTTCTGCTTACGTTAAGTACTTCTGATGCATCCATATCTTCTGCTAAAACACGTGCAGTTTTACTTGTACCGCCTGTTCCCAGAATGAGAACCTTTTTATTTTTAAGGCTTACACCTATTCTTTCTATAAGTGCTTTCATTCCGTAATAGTCGGTGTTGTAGCCGTGAAGGCTTCCGTTTTTATTTACAATGGTATTTACTGCACCTATACGCTTTGCAACATCACTCATTGAGTCAAGATACGGTATTACCGTCTGCTTATAAGGGATAGTAACATTTACGGCATTAAAATCCTTTTTCTTAAAAAATGCTTCTATTTCATCTTCTGTGAGTTCTGTAAGCTCATACTCATAGTCAGCAAGCTTTGCATGGATTTCTTTTGAAAAGCTGTGCGTAAGCTTTTTTCCGATGCATCCGTATTTTGCCATGTTTTATTCACTTCCTTTAAGCCAATCAGTACCGTATCTCAAAGAGAGCAGATCGCAGATAACAATTGCCGTTGCAGTATCCTGAACAATTCTTGCTCTGTGAACAATGGCAGGGTCGTGTCTGCCCTTTGCTTCAAGAATGGTTTCAGTCATATTCTGAAAATCAACTGTATTCTGTGGTTTGAAAATTGTGGGAGTAGGCTTGATAACAGTTCTGAAAACTACGGGCATTCCGTTTGTGATACCGCCGTTTATACCGCTGTTATTATTTGTTGCGGTAACAATTTTTCCGTCTTCAATTCTGAATGAATCGTTTGCCATGCTTCCTTTCATATCAGCAAAGTCAAAGCCTGCACCGAATTCAATACCTTTTACTGCAGGGATTGAAAACATCATATGTGAAATAAGGCTTTCGGCAGAATCAAACCACGGCTCACCAACTCCCTCGGGAAGACCGATTACTGCCGTTTCAAGAATACCGCCAACGCTGTCGCCCTCTGAGGCTGCTTCAAGAATTTTATTTTTCATTGTTTCTTCGCAGGACTCGTCAAGTACAGCAAATGTCTTTACACTCAATGCACTTATATCAGAAATATAGTCACCGAAATCTCTGTCAGCAACTCCACCGCATTTTTTTACGTGAGTACCGATGAAAATTCCTTTCTGCTCCAGAGCTTTTTTGCATATTGCACCTGCAGCAACGAGAGCCGCAGTTATTCTTCCGCTGAAATGTCCTCCGCCTCTTGAATCCTGGAAGCCGTGATATTTGCACTGAGCAGTATAATCAGCGTGGGAAGGGCGAAGTGTTGTTTTTATTTCTGCATAATCAGAACTTTTCACATTTTCATTAGGAATAAGAATAGTTAAGGGTGTTCCCGTTGTCTTACCGTTTATTACACCGCTTACGATTATGAATTCGTCTTTTTCTTTTCTCGGTGTAGAAATTTTTCCGTCAGGTCGTCTGAGGGTAAGCATATGCTCAATATATTCTCTGTCAATTTCTATTCCCGGTGCCAGACCATCAAGCACAGCACCAATATATTCACCATGACTTTCGCCAAATAAGGTGATTGCAACACTGTTTCCGAATGTATTTTTCATTTATATCATCCTCTCAGACAATTTTCAGCCATATCAATAACCTGACTGCATTTCAGAGTTTTTATTTCATATTTTCCGATTTCGTTTACCGTAGTTACAGCAACAGTATCTCCGTCTGCTTTTTTATCGTGGAACATACTTTCTCTGATTTTATCCCAATCAAAATCAATAAGGTTATAGAGGTTGCATTTTTTCAGAACATTTATAACTTCCGGTCTTATTTTTTCGTCACACATAGGAATAATTCCCAGGGCAACACACTCTCCGTGATAAAGCTCTTCCATGTTCACACTGCTTTCAATGCCATGACCGATTGTGTGACCGAAATTCAGTATTTTCCTGATACCCGACTCTTTTTCATCCTGCTCAACAACAGCCTTTTTGATGTTAAGGGAACGGATAATAATTTCGTCGATGTTTTCTTTTATATCTTTGCTTTTAAATATTTCAAATAGCTCCTTGTCAGATGTAAGAGCCATTTTGATTGCTTCTGCAAGCCCGTTTGAAATCTGTCTTTCAGGAAGAGTGCTGAGAAGTTCAGGGTCAATAAGTACCTTCTTCGGCTGATAAAAAGCACCTACAATGTTTTTTATACCGCTGAAATTAATTGCGGTTTTTCCACCAATTGAAGAATCAATCTGTGAAAGAAGTGTTGTGGGAATGTTATAAAAATCAACACCTCTCATATATGCTGATGCGACAAATCCTGAAAGATCGCCCACAACTCCTCCGCCAACTGCAACAACACAGTCTTTTCTTGAAAATCCGTTTTCAAGCATCGTGTTAAGAAGCCTGGTGAAACCTTCAATGCTTTTTGACTTTTCACCGGATTCAACTGTGCAGATAACGGGATTTTTGCATTGCTTTGCAAGTGTCTCGGCATAAATTTCAGGAACACCTGTATCGGTTACAATAAGAACACGTCTGTTCAGGTTGAGATGTTCTCCTGCGCTTTTGAGAATTCCTCTCTGAACAATGATATCGTAGCTGTTTTCTTTTAAATCAAGATGTATGTTCATAATAAACTCCTATATTTCGCTGTGAGGTGCGAATGTTCCTGCTATTTTAAGCTTGTCGCACACATTATTTAATTCAGCTATCATTTTCTGTCCGTCTTCGTTGTCTGTTGTGCCGTCGATTTCAATATAGAAATAATACTGCCATGAATGTTTTTTCAGAGGTCTGCTTCTGAGAGCTGTCATATTGTAGCCGTATTTTCCGATAATGCTTATGGCATTTGCAAGAGAACCTGCTTCGTTTTTAACTGTAAACATAAGAACAGAGCTTGTGAGGGCAGGGGATTCAGCTCTTACTTTTGAAAGCACTGCAAAGCGTGTCGTGTTTTCACCGCTTTTATTTATATTTGCTTCAAGCACTTTAAGTCCGTAAATCTCTGCAGTTTCAACGCTTGCAATAGCACCGAGAGATTTATTCTTCATATCCGCAACGGTTTTCGCTGCAATTGCTGTATTGTTAGCCTCTTCAACATCAAAGCCGCGGAATCTGATATAATCGTGGCACTGACCGAGAGCCTGCGGATGACTTGTGACTTTTTTTATCGTTTCAACAGTTGAATCGGGAGTGCCGAGAAGATTCTGATGAATTTCAAGCTCGTAAATTCCGTTAATGAAAAGATTGCCTGAAAAAATAAGGTCAATTGTCTGTCCCACTTCACCTGCATAGCTGTTTTCAATAGGAAGGATCGCTATATCAGTTTCACCATTAATAACCGAATCATATGCAGATTTGAAATCCCTGAATGAAATTCTGTTGCTGTCAGGGAAAATTTTTCCTGCCGCTATATGTGCAAAAGCACCTTCAACTCCGCTGTATGCAACTTTCAGTCCGTTTTGCATACGGTACTGATATGCACGAGAAATGCCCATAAGATTTTTTATGTATTCAATATAATATTCTTTGATAACCTCATCGTCTATGAGAGCAGAATTCTTTTCGATAACAATTTCTTCTCTTTTCGGGTCTGAAATCGGAAGTCCGAATTCTTTTTTATATTCAAAAACCATTTCGGCAGCTTTTATTCTCTCTGCAAACAGTTCAGCCATCTGAGAATCTACTCTGTTTATAATTTTTCTTGCTTCATCCAACTTGTTTGCCATATCGGACCTTCCTTTCTAAATGAAAAACCTCACTTGCTGAGTTACAAGTGAGGCTTAAAAATACTGTCAAAAAAATCAAGTAATTTTAAAAACTTTGTTGTGCTCTCACAAGTAACTTTTTCATAGCAAAATAAGCATAGCCAAAATAAAAGACTACGCTGAAATCAAAGAAATATTTACTTGCATATGAAAGAGCCAAGTTCATATTTATTACCTTCAAAAGTTAATTTTTCATAATTATATTCCTCTGAAAATCAAAAGTCAAGAAAAAAACAAAAATTTTTTCAATTTTCTGATAAGTTATTATGCGGTGATGGATTGTACAGGGATAGTGATTATTGGTGTTTTTTAAGAAGTTCAGTTACGTTGGTAACATCAAGCTTTTTATAACCGTCTGCCTAACAAATAATTACATTGCAGAAAATATTTTTCAGGTTTATAATGAATTTAAAAAAGTTTTGTTACATTTCCGTTTTTTGTTGATTATACAGTAGATGAAAGTGAAAGGAGTGAGGACGATAAACAAAAAGAAATACATAAACACCCAATTGCAGGAGTGTTATGACAAATATCGGTTGAAGCTTTTTAACTATTGTCTTTCACGACTTAATGGTTCAAGGGAGTCGGCAGACGATTGTGTTCAGGAAACATTTATAGTTTTCTATAACAAGCTTCTTGATGGTAACCAATTTGACGACCCGAAAACCTTTCTCTATCGTACTGCAAACAATTTTGTCAAACGTCAAAGGTATAAAGATGCAAAACAAGTGAGGCGGCAAGTATCACTTGAAAGTGTAGAAAATATTTGCATTCCCGATGAGGAATACAATGAACGGCTTGAACTGATTGACTATGATATGTTTGCAAAAACGCTGATTGATGTCTTATCAGCCGAAGAGAAAGAAATTTACAATCTACGCTATATTCAGAAAATCAGTGTTGAAGAAATATCTGAAATGTTAGGAATTTCAAGACCTGCCGCATCAATGAGGCTTATGCGACTGAGAAACAAGATTAAAGATATGGTTTATTCGATTAACTTTGAAGAGGGAGGAAAACAGAATGATTAAAGTAAATAAGGAAATACTTACTCACCCTGACTTTACAGAGGATTTAGCAGAAAGCCTTTGCATGATGCTTGAAAATCTTATGGATGAAATTTTTGAAAGCGATGATGATTTAGATTTTGATTTCATTGATGAATGTGCCGAGGTTATAAATAAAATACGCTCAGGTGATACGGCACAGATTCTTCCTGTGATTTCACACAAGGAATTTCTGAAAAAACTTAATATAAAAACAAATAATAAAGTCGGCATTGTTGCAGCATCCGCAGCAGTTGCAGTGCTTATTCTCATTGCCGGCACACAGATTAAAACTGAAGAAAATATTTCTGTTATCAAGTCTCTCTCCGGCCTTGTTTCTGATTTTTTCAGTATTGAACAGATATTTGAAGAAACAACAACTGCACCTGAAAAAACTACTATTCCCCAAAAAGAAAAAGTGACTGAAAAAGAGACAGTCACCGATGTGATTACTCAGGAAAATATTGAAATAGAAAATATCAGTCTTGAAACAACCCCTGATTTCAGAACGGAATATTATGTGGGTGAAAAATTCAGCGAAAAGGGAATTAAGGTTTTTGCTGAATATATAAACGGTGAAAGAAGACTCATTCACCCAACAGACTACACTGTGGAAGTTTCAAAAACATTCGGAACAGAAGCAAAATATGAAACAGTAACAATAAAATCAAATGGTTTCACAGAAACCCTTACAGTGAGGGTTCTTGAAAACACATCTACGAAAAAACTTAATTCGATTTATGCGGTCTTTCCTGATACCTTTGATTTTACTGCAGAGAACCTTGAAACATTCAGGTGTGACGCAATGCAGGTTTATGCCCTTTACAGTGACGGTAGTGAAAGAGAACTGAAAAAAGGGGAGTATGCGGTCAGTTACGAGCATACGAAAAAGCTTTTTAAGGAAACACTGAATATAACCGTAGAATATGAAGATTGTTTCTGCACCTTTGCAGTTTCAAAGAAGTGATGAGGTGGTAACAGTGAAAAAGAAAATCATTTCAATCATACTGTTTTTGACATTGCTGATGTCAGCCTTTCCTGTGCTTGATATAGGTGTATTTAATGCCAACGCTGCGGATGTTAAAAGACAGCGTGATTATGAATATATTGTAAATTTAGGACGTGAAGTTACAATTACAAGCTATATGGGAAAAGACAGAAATGTAGTTGTTCCGTCTGAAATAGATGGCTTACCTGTAACTGAAATCGGTAATCATTGCTTTAACGGCACCGGGAGAAAGGTCTCTTATAACAGTACTGAATCTGAAAATCATCCGAACAGATTTTACAACAAAAGAATAAAAAGCGTTACAATTCCTTCAACTGTTAAAACAATCGACGAAGAAGCTTTTGGTGAAATGGACAATTTGCAGAATGTATATTTCAGTGAGGGCCTTGAAAGAATTGAAGTTTATGCGTTTGCTGAGTGCCCTAAGCTGGAAAAAATAAAACTTCCTGAAAGCCTTGTATATTTCAATATGAATTCTTTTCAGGAAACTGCAATTGAAGAAATTGTTCTGGGTAAAAATGTTACCGAGCCTGTATTGAGAGAATTCAAAGGCTCGAAAATCAAAAGAATCATATGCAATGCCCCAACTGTTTATTTTGAAAGAGTAGAATTGAATTATGACACATCTCTTGAAGAGGTTGTTTGTAACGGACAATTTCTCGGTGGTGATTTTATAGGCAATAATACTATGAAAAGAATTGTATGTAACGGTCATGTCAATTACTCTGAAATTGTTTTATTGACCTATAAAGGCTTTTATTTTAACTGCGATTCTGACGGTAATAACAAGGTTTTCACCAAAGATAACCGGAATACAAATAAAATTTACGAAGCAGAAAATTACAGATATTGCCTTAATGAAAAATCACAAGCTGTTATCACGCAATATATGGGAAATGAAAAAGAAGTTATTATCCCGTCTGAATTGGATGGCCACACAGTAACAGAACTTGCACCCCTCTCTTTTTCTTATCTTAAAACACCGTATCCGGAAGAACGGATTTCCGTAACTATTCCTGATACTGTTGAAAAAATAGGTATTTGTGCTTTTGCTTATAACATAAATCTTAAAAGCGTTAAACTATCCTCAAAGCTCAGAATAATCCCTGACGAATGCTTTGAAAGTTGCCGCTCATTAGAAAATATTAATTTTCCGGATAGCGTAAAAGAAATACATTTTATGGCATTTGAAGATTGTGTATCACTTGACAATATAAATTTTTCTTCACAATTACATACACTTGGCAAGCTTTCATTTTATAACTGTGAATCTATAACAAGCCTGACTTTTCCCGAAAGTTTAAAAGAAATCGGTCCGGGGGCTTTTAAGAATTGTGAAAATCTGAAAAGTGTTGATATGCGGTACATTGAGAAAATAGGTAACGAAGCTTTTTACAATTGCCGGAAACTTGAAAAAATAAACTACTCGCAGAAACTAAAGAAAATCGGCTCAGGTGTTTTTCTGAGCTGTAGCATTTCGGGAACGCTTGATTTATCAGCAGTTGAAGAAATAGGCTCATGTGCTTTTATGCATTGTGATATAAAAAAGGTTATACTTAACGACAATCTGAAACGGCTTGAAAGTGGTGCTTTTCAAGGGTGTGCTTCTCTTACAGAAGTTAATTTCCCGTCACAGCTTGAATATATAGGTGATTGTTGTTTCAGAAGCACAAAAATTACTGAGGCAAAATTGGGGGATAAACTCAAAGAAATCGGCGCTCTTGCTTTTGATGGATGTAAAAGTCTCAGTAAAATAAAGTTGCCCGAATACATTGAAAAAATCGGTAACTTTGCTTTTGAGAGTACTTCTGTATCAACGCTTATAATACCTGAAAATCTTTCGGTTATCGGCTACGGTGCTTTCGCTGACTGTAAAGCGCTTGAAACAGTTTTTTTCAACGCAATGAATTGTACAATCGGACCGTATATGCATAACGATACAGAACTTGACTTCGGAAATTTGAAAGATACTTCTCCTTTCTACGGTTGTAACATAAAAGAAATTTATCTCGGTGCAGGAATCACCTCAATCGGCGGAACATCGGACACCTACGGTGCTTTTGAAAACTGCGAATCTCTTGAAGAAATTGTGATTCCCGACACAGTTTCTCAGATTGGTAAGGCTTCTTTCAAAAACTGCTACTCACTTGAAATTGCCGTTATTTCAGACAGTGTAACATCTGTTGCTGATGATGCTTTTGACGGTTGTGAAAAGCTTACAATTGTCTGTTTTAAGGATTCTTATATCCACGAATACGCATTGAACAACGGTATTACTGTCAGCACATTCCTTGTGTCGCCAATACCGAATCAGACTTATACGGGCAAGAAAATAACCCCACCCGTTGATGTCACATTTTCAGGTGAACCTCTCCATAAATACATTGACTTTGGTGTTACATACGAAAACAATATCAATGTTGGCGAGGCTGATGTTATTGTTAAAGGAAAGGGAGATTACAAAGCTTTTTCAAACAAAACAAAGTTTTCAATCGTTACAAAAAATATCACCTCAGCAACGATTTCACCTGTTGCAGACCAGGCTTACACAGGAAATGAAATAATGCCTGATGTGATTGTTACTGACTCCTCAGGTCTTCTCTGTAAGGACAAGGATTATACAGTAAGTTATTCAGGTAACAAAAAAGAGGGTACTGCAACCATAACAGTTACGGGTATTGGTAACTATTCAGGAACGTTGTCAGCTGAATTTGAAATTGTGAAAATGAATGATACAGAAAACTTTTTCAGCAGAATGTTTTCTTCAATAAAAGCGTTCTTTGTAAAAGTCGGAGCATTTTTCAGAGGAATTTTTACATAACAAGAAAATTTTGTTACATTTTTAATTTTTGTTGATTATATTATGAAAAGCTCATCAAAGAGTTGTTCATTGTACTTTAAGAAAGAAGGTAAAAATTATGAAAAAAATGAAAACTAAAGGCTTAGCGGTCATTTTGGCAATTATTTGTCTTGTGCCGATGCTGTCAATCTGCTCTTCTGCAAAAATATACAGTGGTAACATTGGTGTATCGACAAAATGGACGCTTGACACAGAAACAGGACATCTTCAGGTTGA
Source organism: Acutalibacteraceae bacterium (assembly GCA_045632485.1). Taxonomy (GTDB): domain Bacteria; phylum Bacillota; class Clostridia; order Oscillospirales; family Acutalibacteraceae; genus SIG575. Next base: position 16,240 of record JAZQWT010000071.1, on the reverse strand, counting down.
AGGTACACCCGGAGGCACATCAGACTATTTTGACCACTATACATCACCGTGGAGAGAACATTATCAATACATTAAAACAGCTGAGGTTATCGGTGAGGTAGAAGTAATCGGAAAATACGCCTTTCAGGGTCTGACACATCTTGAAAGCATAAAGCTTCCCGAAGGAATCAAGAGAATTCGTATAAATGCTTTTGACCGCTGTACTGCACTTAAAAGCATAGAAATTCCCGCAACGGTAGAGATTATTGCACAGAAGGCTTTTCAGGAATGTAATTCTCTCGAAACAGTCGTGTTGCCTGCAAGTCTCAGGGTTATGTATTCAGCCGCATTCAATGATTGTGAAAATCTCAAAACGATGACAGTACCTGAATATTGTTCACAGCTCAGTTCATCCTGCATTTCAGGCTGCACAGCACTTGAAAATGCAATAATCCCCAGATATGCAGACATAGCTGCTGTTGAAATGTTCAGCGACTCTGAAAATCTGAAAAACATTTATTTCGAGGGTACAGAAGAACAATGGAATGAAAAAATATCACAGCTTGATTCAACAGCATGGATTCAGAGACTGATTGTTCATTTCAACTACGATATGAACAGAACCGCTGAGATTATTGCCAACGAAGTTGATGTTCTGAAATTTGGTGATAAATTAAAATTAAACACAGAAATTGCAGATAATGTTGATGTTGCTTCTATTGAATGGAAGGCAGTAGAATGGGATGAACCGAGATGGGAGTATAAAGAAACTGACGCAGTAATTCTTAAGGTTTCAGAAGACTCAAAGTCCTGCGATGCAATATCAAACGGTTCAGGAGTTATGGATGTCAGCGTGATTGTTACCGATACAGACGGAAAACAGTATGTTGACAGAATCAGGTTCGAGGTTGCTTCAAACTTCTGGATGAAATTTGTTTCATTTTTCAAAAACCTTTTCGGTATTAACAGATATGTATAATCTTCTGATGAAGCGTATTGTAGGAAGTGCTTTCTACAAATCTTTTTCAATAATATATTCAGGTCCGATTCTTGAAAAAATAGGCGCTATCTTTGAAATGACAGGAGCGGAAGTTAAGCTTGTTGAAGAAATCTTTTATGTAAAAGACAAAAACGGAGTTTTCGTAAAACCGCAATAAATGTATTGACAAAGGAGAAGATATTATGGGATTTTTAACACGTATTATTGCTTTATTACTTGCAATTTTAAATACCTTTTTCTCGTTTTTCGGTGGTAGCGAGGATAAATCAAATACAGTAACTGTTGACGGCGTAGTTTATCGCAACTTGTTTATGGAAGACCTTGCATTCAAACGTGAGGCACTGGAATTAAGTGATAAACCTGCCTATGAAAAACGCTCACTTACCCTTTATAGGATTGAGAATGAGGAGTATGATCTGCTGTACAACATTTCAGGAACAGTTATCGGAAGCAGTGACAGGGTTTACTGCCGTGAGGATGAATGGGAAGAGCTTAATGCTTATTGTACGAATACAGATAATTTTGATTTCTTTTGTGTATTCACCACGAATGAGACAGGTAGTTGCAAACTTGAAGACCTTGATGTGGAGAAGTACAATCAGCTTGTTGCTTTTGCAGACGGAAATGAATTTGATCCGTTTGATTTAACATACAATAACAATACTGTTGAAATTTCATATGACATCTGGTATACACCGCGATATAGCTTTGTGGCGGAAACAAAAAACGGTTTGTTTTACAGTAATGCTTACGGACTTTATGTGTGGGAGGGTATGCTTGTTAAACTTCACCACACTGTCGGAGGGGGAGAAACAGGTAAAGCCTATATTATTTATGCACCTGATGAGTTGAGCAGTTACTTTGTTGATATAATTAACAAACTAAATATTCAGTAAAAGCAGACTAAAACAAACAACCCGTGGAGTACTCCACGGGTTGTTTTCTTATGTACAGTTTTAAATATCAATCATTGGTCGGCACACCAATAATTTTTACGATACTCTCCACCTTATCCGCAGGGCAAGTAAAACAAGCGATTTTCTTGTTAAGGAGACCCAAAATCATTTCGTCCTTAGGTCAAACAATATTCGTTGTTTTTTATTTTGACAATTCAAAGGACTTATAAAAACAAAAAATCCGAACGAATTGCGATTCACACAAAAGTTCGGATAATTTGATTCTGGTGGGTAAGGGTGGACTCACCGCAAGGACTTCGTCCTGCGTCGCTTGAGGGTGATTTAAATCGGCTTCGCCGATAGGGTGGTTCGAATTCACAGTAAGTTTATTGTAAAAAATATAAAAACAAAAGCACCGCTATTGCGATGCTTAAGTTGGTGGGTGAGGGTGGATTCGAACCACCGAAGTCAGTGACGACAGATTTACAGTCTGTTCCCTTTGGCCGCTCGGGAACTCACCCACGTATTTAATTTTGGGCATAAAAGTGGAGCTGGTGGACGGACTCGAACCCCCGACCTGCTGATTACAAATCAGCTGCTCTACCAACTGAGCTACACCAGCAACTTCAACGCTCGATTAATATACCATACTTTTTCGAGAATGTCAATACTTTTTTAAAACTTTTTTTAGTTTTTTTCAAAAAACTTTTTTAATCGGCAAAATATGCAATTTCATCGAAACTTTTACGCACTTTGTTTCTCAATGTATCCTTCTCTGCAAAGCCTACTGCTATAACAAGTTTAATTTTTTTATTTCTAGGCATTTTAAGTGCATCGATTATTTTTTTGTCATCAAACATTCCGAGAATACAAGTAGAAAGTCCCTGAGCGGTTGCTTCATAACAGATATGTGAAACTGCAATGCCGATATCAATATCCTGAAAAGCGGTGTCTTGAAGCACTGAACCTACTTTAGCAGTAAAGTTTGCTTTTTCACGACATACAACAATAAATGCAGATGCATTGTCTGTAAATTTATTCATACCGATTTTCTGTGTTGCTTTTGCAACTTCAGGCAATAACTCTTCTTTGTCAACGATAACAAAACTCCAGGGTTGTGAATTACAGGCTGACGGTGCAAGACGTGCAGCCTCTATGCAGTTTACGAGTTTTTCGCGTTCAATTTCACCTTTTGTGAATCTGCGACAGCTTTCTCTTTTATTAACTAAATCTAAAAACATATTTCTCACCTCTTTAATAATTATACCTGTGATAAGTTTATATGTCAACTTTCCGTTAATACTTTTATCAGAAGGAGGCGGCGGAATGAAAAGGAAAATTTTTGTAGTTACAAGTGTTATTCTGTTGTTGGCAATGTTGCCGTTGAGAATGTATTTTATTATATTCCGTACGGAAAAGCTACCACCGGTTACAAATTCAACACGTTCAATTCTTCTTTCGCAGCTTCGAGGAGAAATATATGACTGCAATATGCAGAAGCTTGTAAACAGGCAGGAAAGGGATATTATTATTGCTATGCCTGAAAAAAGCAATATAAGAATTCTGGGCAGATATCTTGACGGTGAAGATTATAATCGTTTGATTCGCAGTGTTGAAAATGCTGAACCCTTTATCTGTGAGGGTACGTTTGAAAATGAGAATATTCTGAAAACCAGGGTGCTGGAAAGATATCAGGACGATGGCTTTTGCTGCCATGTTGTGGGATATGTGAACAAAACGGATAATATAGGTGTTAGCGGAATTGAAAAATCTTTCCAGAAAATTCTGACGGAAGAAGAACGTAAACTGTATTACACTTATAATTCTACGGCTACCAATAAAATGTTACCGGGCGGAAAAAGCGAAATTACCGCAAAAAATTATTATTCGCCCAGGGGCGTCATGCTGACTATAGATTCACATGTTCAGAGATATGCTGAGAATGCCATGTGGCTATACGGTGTTGAAAAAGGTGCAGTTGTTGTGCTCGATTCTTCAAACGGTGAAATCAGGGCGATGGCAAGTGTTCCCGTATTCAATCAGAATAATCTGGACGAAAGCCTTAATGATGAGTCATCTCCCTTTCTGAACAGAGCCGTAAATGCCTACTGTGTAGGCTCTGTATTTAAAATTGTTGTTGCTGCTGCCGCTGTAAAAGAGGGGAAAGATGATTTTGTAAGCTACTGTGATTCAGGTGTGACTATGGGGGAGAAAACCTTTTCGTGTTCTAACTATAATTCTCACGGACTTGTGGACGTAAAGAAAGCAATGGCATATTCCTGCAACACATATTTTATCCGTCTTGCACTTGAAATCGGTGCGGAAAAATTACTGGAAACTGCACGGAATATGGGATTCGGCGAGTATTTTTACCTTACAGAAGGCATTCCGGTTTCAGCAGGGAAGCTTCCCCAGAAGGATGACATAAAAACTGACGGGGTGCTTGCTAATCTGGCGTTTGGTCAGGGCGGACTTCTTGCAACACCGCTACAGATTGCATGTGCTTATGCGTCCATAGCCAATGGCGGGACATTTATTCAGCCTTCTTTAATAAAAGGTGAGGTGCTTTCAGACGGAAAAGCAGAAATATCTGAAAAAACACAATACAGATACAGAGTTTTTTCAAAAAATCAGGCAGAACGTCTGCAGGATATTCTTATGAATAATTTCAACGAGGGTACTTGTGTTTCTTCAAAGCCTGATTACGGAATCGCAGGCGGTAAAACTTCAACCGCACAGACAGGCTGGTTTGATAAAGAGGGGAATGAAATTTTTCATTCCTGGTTTGCAGGATATGTTGAAATTAACAACAATAACTATACAATTGTTGTTTTTAAAGAAAACGGAGAAAGTGGCGGCAGGGATTGTGGTCCTGTTTTTAAAGAAATTGCAGAGAGAATTGCAAATAATCATTGACAAATAATCGTAATGTGATACAATATATAGTAATTATATTTTGAAAGGTTTGATGATTTTATAATGGACCCGCTAGTGTGGCAGATTCTCTTGCAGGTAATTCTTATTTTCCTTAATGCAGTTTTTGCAAGCGCTGAGATAGCTGTTATTTCATTCAATTCAAACAAACTTGCCCAGATGGCAAAAGACGGTAACAAGAAAGCAAAACGTTTGATGAAACTGACAGACCAGCCGGCAAAATTTTTATCTACCATTCAGGTTGCAATAACTCTTTCAGGATTCTTAGGAAGTGCGTTCGCGGCTGATACATTCTCTGAAAAACTTGTTAACTGGGTTTCTCAGTTCAATCTTCCCTTCAAAACTTCGGTTCTTGATACAGTTTCGGTTGTTGTAATTACAGTTATTCTGTCATATTTCACTCTTGTTTTCGGTGAACTTGTGCCGAAACGTCTTGCAATGAAAAAGACAGAAAAAATGGCCCTTGGCGTTTCAGGTCTTATGACCGTATGTGCTAAAATTTTTGCACCTATTGTATGGATACTTACAAAGTCAACTAACGTTATTCTTCGCCTTTTCGGAATTGACCCCAACGCGGATGACAATGAGGTTACGGAAGAAGAAATCCGTCTTATGGTTGATGCAGGCACAGAAAGCGGTACTATCGACCTTGACGAGCAGGAAATCATCACAAATGTGTTTGAATTTGATAATATCACAGCAGGTGAAGTTGCAACGCACAGAACTGAAATTTCTTTCCTGTGGGTTGAAGAAACTGACGAAGAATGGGAAGAAACAATTTTCTCAAGCCGTCATTCACTTTATCCCGTATGTGATGAAAGCGTTGATAACGTAATAGGCGTTCTTAATACAAAAGATTATTTCCGTCTGAGAGATAAATCACGTGAAAATGTTATGAAAGAAGCTGTGCGACCTGCATATTTCGTTCCTGAAAATGCAAGAGCAGACGTTCTTTTTGAAAGAATGAAGCATTCACGTGACCATTTTGCAGTTGTTCTTGATGAATACGGCGGAATGACAGGTATTGTTACAATCAATGACCTTCTTGAAGAATTAGTCGGAGATATCGACGATGAATTCGAAGAAAAGCCGGAAGAAGAAATCAAGAAAGTTGATTCCGAAACATGGGTAATCGGTGGTAACGTTTCAATTGAAGATGTTGAAGATGAACTTGATATCGACATCGATGATGAATACGATTCAGACACCTTCGGCGGATTTATTTTTGGTGTTCTCGGTACAATCCCTGAAGACGGTACTCAGGTTGAGTTGCAGGCAGAAGGACTCAATATCAAAGTTACTGAAATTGCAGAGCATCGTGTGGTAAAAGCACTTGTGTGTTTTATTGACCCTCCTGAAGATGATAAGGACGAGGATGACTAATATTTATCGGTACAGTTTTACTGTACCGATTTTTTTATGTATAAAACCTTGCTATATTCGGTAATATGATGTAAAATATATTAAATAATCTTTTTTACGGGAGAGAGAATTATGCAAAGAATTGCCGAATTTCAGAAAGTAAGTTTTGATGAGTTTAAAAAGAGTTTTGGTGAAGATGCAAAAGAAATTTACGATAATATAAAACTTCCCGTACGTGCCACTTCAGGCTCGGCAGGGTATGATTTTTTTGCACCTGTTGATTTTGAACTGAAACCCGGTGAAACTGCAAAAATCCCCACAGGTATAAGAGCAAGAATTGACGATGGCTGGGTGCTTAAAATTTACCCCAGAAGCGGTCTCGGCTTTAAATTCAGACTTCAGCTTGATAATACCGTAGGTATTATAGATGCAGACTATTATAATTCAGATAACGAAGGTCATATATTTATTAAAGTAACAAACTGCTCATACGATGAAGATAAAACAGTATCCGTAAAAGCGGGTAATGGTTTTGCACAGGGCATTTTCCTGCCTTTCGGAATAACAGTTGACGATGATGTAACAGATACACGTAACGGCGGCTTCGGCAGTACAGATAAGAAATAAGGTGAAATTATGTATCTCGGCATTGATATAGGCGGTACAAAATGTGCCCTTGTGCTTGGTGACGAAAACGCAGACATAATTAAAAAAGAGCGTTTTGATACTCTCGACAAAGATGGCACAATCAAAAAACTTATTGAAATTGCTCATACAATGGGCGATTTTAAAGCAATCGGAATCAGTTGCGGCGGACCGCTTGATTCAAAAAAAGGTGTTATTATGTCACCGCCCAACCTTGTAGGCTGGGATGATGTGCATATCTGCGAAATTTTCAGTAAAGAATTCGGAGTGCCTGTTTCAATATGTAACGATGCAAATGCTTGTGCATTGGCTGAATGGAAATTCGGTGCAGGTAAAGGTACAGATAATATGGTTTTTCTTACCTTCGGCACAGGTCTGGGTGCAGGGCTTATCCTTGACGGAAAGCTTTACAGCGGCACAAACGATATGGCAGGAGAAGTGGGTCACATAAGACTTGAAAAATTCGGTCCTGTAGGTTACGGTAAAAGCGGTTCGTTTGAAGGCTTTTGTTCAGGCGGCGGAATTGCACAGCTCGGTAAAACACTTGCTCTTCAGAAACTGCAGTCAGGCTCATGTACTTCTTTCTGCAGAAATAAGGATGAACTTGAAAGCATAACTGCAAAATCAATTGCGGAAGCGGCACTTTCAGGTGACGAAACAGCAAACAAGGTTTACGATATCTGTGCAGAATATCTTGGCAGAGGCTTGAGTGTTATTATTGATATTCTGAATCCTGAAAGAATTGTAATCGGCAGTATTTTCCAGCGTAGCGAAAATCTTCTGCGTGAAAAAATGGAGAAAGTCTTAAAAGAAGAGTGTCTGCCACTTTCGCTTGGTGTGTGTGAAGTTGTTCCTGCTAAGCTCAAAGAAAATCTTGGCGATATTGCAGCACTGAGCGTTGCAATATGTGCAGAATAGAGTGTGAGATATGGAATTTATTGATGTAGTTTTCTATATTGCAGAAATCATCGGTATTATTGCTTTTGCAATTTCAGGTGCAATGATAGCCATTGACAGAGGTCTTGATTTATTCGGAGTTCTTTTTCTGACGGTTATCAACTCTTTCGGTGGCGGAATTATGCGCGACCTTATCATAGGTGAAATACCTCCGAAAATGTTTTACAGCTTCGAATACCTTCTTTATGCAGGGTCGTGTGCTGTTATTGTTATGATTGTTGCGGCCGTGCTGAAAGACAAGTTTTTTAAAAACCGCGTTGCTATTGACCGCTTTATCAACGTTTTCGATGCGATAGGGCTTGGCACATTTGCAATAGTAGGTGTCAGAGCAGGTGTAACTGCGGGGTTTGGTGATAACGTTTTTCTATGCGTTTTCCTCGGTATGACAACAGGTATAGGTGGCGGTATTTTAAGAGATTTGTTAAGCCGTGAAAAACCTCTTGTGCTTGTGAAACAGATTTACGCAATTGCTGCAATTTTTGGTGCGATAATGTATTATTACATGCAGAGATTCAATATAAATAATACTGTATCAATTATAATCCCTGTTCTGTTGGTTGTGGTTATCCGTATGTTGGCTTCATATTTCAGATGGGATTTACCGAGAGTGGGCGGAAAGTCAGATGGAATTGATAAAAAGCATAAATGATATGATAAACTCTGTAGTCTGGGGTATACCTATGCTGATTTTAATAATCGGTACAGGTATATATTTCTCCGTAAGACTGGGATTTTTTCAGGTTACAAAGTTTAAGCATGTTTTAAAAACAACAATTTTTTCATCTTTCGGAAAGAAAGATGAAAAAAAAGACAACAGTAAGAAATCACTGTCACAGTTTCAGGCAATGTCAACAGCACTTGCAGCAACTATCGGTACAGGTAACATTGCAGGTGTAGCATCTGCTGTTGCAATTGGTGGTGCAGGTGCAGTTTTCTGGATGTGGGTATCTGCATTTTTCGGAATGATGACTTCTTTTGCAGAAAATGTTCTCGGTGTATATTACCGCAGAAAAAACGCAAAAGGCGAGTGGTCAGGCGGTGCAATGTATTTCATCAGTGAAGGCTTCAGAAACAAGAAAATAGCAAAAGTTCTGTCTGTTCTGTTTGCGATTTTCTGTGTTTTTGCATCATTCGGTATCGGTAATATGTCGCAGGTAAATTCCATTGCCGTATCACTTCAGAATTCATTCAATATTCCGCCTCTTGCTGTGGGAATTGCCCTTGCTGTAATTGTGGGCTTTATTCTTATCGGCGGAGTTAAAAGAATCGGTGCAGTTGCAGAAAAAGTCGTTCCCTTTATGGCTGTACTGTACATAATACTCACTCTGACTGTAGTAATTGTAAATTATAAATCAATACCGACTGTATTTTCTGAAATTCTCAAAGGTGCGTTCGGCTTTGATGCCGTAGCAGGCGGAATAAGTGGTGCTCTTATTAAAAGTGCAATAACTCTCGGCTTCAAAAGAGGTGTTTTCTCAAATGAAGCAGGTCTCGGCTCAGCCGTTATAGTTAATTCAACTTCTGATGTAAAAGAGCCTGTTGTACAGGGTATGTGGGGTGTTTTTGAAGTTTTCTTTGACACAATCGTTGTATGTTCACTTACTGCATTTACAGTTCTTTCAACAGGTATATATAAATTTTCTGATGCAGAGGGTGCAGCGCTCGTAAGCGAAGCATTCAGTCAGGTGTTTACATCCTCGGCAGGAGCAATTGTTTCAGTTTCAATTACACTTTTTGCTTTTACAACTGTGCTTGGCTGGTCTTTTTACGGCTCAAAAAGCCTTGAATATCTTTTCGGACACAAGGTAACTATTGTGTATAAGATTATTTTCTCACTGATGCTCATAGTAGGCGCAACAATGAACCTTTCTCTTGTATGGGGAATTTCAGATACACTCAACGGACTTATGGCAATCCCTAACTTAATCGGTGTACTTGTTTTATCAGGTCAGGTTGTGAAAATAACAATGAATTATATTGACCGTAAGTTCAGAAACAAAAAAATTCAGCCTATGCTTTCAGCATATAAGGACATTCAGTCCGAAATGGAAGAGCAGTCAGATTCTGAATAATATATTTTGTATAGTAAAAAATCCCACGGATTTGTTTATGATCCGTGGGATTTTAATTTTAAAGTATGATGCAGATAAGACCGTTACAGCCCTCGTTGATTACCTTTTCAAGTGTTTCCTGAATCCTCATACGTGCATCTGTTGGCATACGGTAAAGCTTATTGTGTAAGCCTTCGTTTACAAGTGCATTGAGAGATTTGCCGAAAATGTTTGAATCCCATATTTTTGAGGGATTTTCCTCAAATTCCTTGAGAAGATAGTTTACAAGTTCTTCTGACTGGCTTTCAGAGCCGACTATCGGAGCAACCTCCGTATTGATATTTGCTTTCATCATATGAATTGATGGTGCAGATGCACGGAGTCTTACACCGTATCTTCCGCCTTGCTTCATAATTTCAGGTTCTTCAAGTTTAAGTTCATCAAGTGTGGGTGTTACAATGCCGTAGCCTGTTGCCTCAACTTCGTCAAGGGCGTCTTTTATAGGCATATATTTTTTCTTGATTTCGTTGAGCTCAAGAATATTTTTCATCAGGTCGCTTTCGTTTTCAATTGCCATACCTGTTTTTTCTCCGAGAATTTTAAAGAAAAGATCGGATTGCAATTGCGGCTTGATTACTGCACTTCCGTTTGCAAGGTCAACATCGGAAACTTTTGCAAAATCAATATATTCGCAGTCACCCAGCTTATCTGCAACAGAATAAATATCCTGAACGCATTTCATATCTTTCGAGGCGTCCTTTATTGTGTCGAAAACCTGTCGTCTTACAGAATGCTCTTTTTCAAGAGAATTAAGCCATTGAGGCAAATTGAAGGATAATTCTTTAACAGGGAATTGGAAAAGGATTTTTTCAAGAATAGATCTGATTTCTTCTTCTGTCAGCTTCATACAGTTTACGGGCAGAACTGAAACACCGTATTTTTCTGACAAATCATTTGCGAGCTTCTGTGATGCTTCGCTCTGAGGCTTTTTGCAATTGAGAAGCACAACGAAAGGCTTGTTGATTTCTCTCAGCTCTTTTATAACCCGTTCTTCACAGCCCTCGTATTCTTCTCTGGGAATATCACTTATTGAGCCGTCAGTTGTAACAACAAGACCTATGGTGGAATGCTCTGAAATTACTTTCTGTGTACCTAATTCCGCAGCAAGATTAAAAGGGATTTCCTTATCAAACCATGGAGTTTTTACCATTCTCGGCTGGTCATTTTCTATGTAACCCAGTGATGACGGCACAATGTAGCCGACGCAGTCAATCATTCTCACTTTAAGATGTGCTGTGCCCGAAACGGTAATGCTTATTGCATCCTCAGGAATAAATTTCGGTTCGGTAGTCATAATCGTTCTGCCGCCTGAACTCTGGGGAAGTTCATCTGTGGCACGCTGACGCATATTTTCCTCTTTGATATTAGGTATAACAAGAGTGTCCATAAACTTCTTTATGAAGGTGGATTTACCTGTTCTCACGGGACCTACAACACCTATGTAAATGTCGCCACCCGTGCGTGCAGAAATATCTTCATATATATTTGTTGTTTTGTCCATAATTTATTCCTCCGTATGCATTGTGTCTTTTTGTTTAATAGTATGTACGGCATACAGATAATATGAATATAATTGACAAATAAATGAGTTGTGGTATAATTTAAGATGAGAATGAGGTGGTATTAATGGAAAAAGTAAAACCTGTTATTGAACTTGAACTTTATCTTGTACGTCATGGTCAGAGTAAAGGTAACGTAAATGCTTTTACTCCGGAGGATACAGAACAGGAAATAAACGACCCGCGACTTACAGAGCTTGGTATTATGCAGGCTAAAAAAGCGGGTAAATATTTGTCAGGCGTTGAGTTTGATGCATGTTATTCAAGTGCTCTTGTGAGAACCGTTATAACAGCAAATGAGATAATGTCGTTTCAGAAAGAAAAGAAACCGTTAAATGTTCTACCGCTTGTAACAGAGGTGGCAGTTGAAGAAGTGTATAAAGGCAGAACTATGGACGAAATCAGAACTTTCTGCGATACAGCTGTTGTGGCAGATGGTTTCAAAGAGGAAGACGGTTTGCTTTTCTATAACCCCCGCGAAAACGAAAAACCGATTTTTGAAAGGGCAGTAAAGGCAATTTCATATTTCCGTTCACGCTACAAAAACGGCGAAAAAGTCCTTGTCGCAGGTCACGCGGCTTTCAATACAGTTATGATTTTCCACATTATGGGATATACAGCTTCTCCCGTGTTTGATATTGAAATTTCAAACACAGGCATTACGCACGTGATTTTCTACAAAGAAGGCACAAATAAATTCGGTGACATTGTTTTCGACAGCATAAACGATACAAAGCATTTTTGCATTGCTGACGAAGATGTTTCCGGAATTTCTGTTTCAAATATGATAAGAAAAAATCCTGAAAATCTAGATGATGTTGCAGAAAAATTTGTTTTGCTTCTCAAAGAGACACATTCGCAGAAAGCTGATGGCATTGACGTAAAACCGGGACTTGTTCAGATGACAGACGAAATTATGCATTTTATTCCTGTTGAAAAATGGCAGAAGCTTCGTAGCCTCATAACTGCAGTTCAGGATTCCGGCACAAAACTGCAGACAAATTGCAATACAGATTCTGCTTTTGAGGTAAAAGGCAAACTTGAATTTGAAGATTCATATAAAAACTATATAGGTTATCCTGTTTTCGATTTGGGTAATCTTTACGAAAGCCTTATTGCATTATCTGAGCTTGACAGAAGTGTAGTTTATAATACTTCGGGCTTTACCATTGAAACTGCACAGCGTTTCTGGGAAAAGGTTATTAATCTCTACTTTAAAGGTGAAGAAGAGGCACTTATTGAAAGAGCAAAAGACAGGGCAAGGCTGATGGCTTATTTCAATATTTTCTATCGTCTTATTGTGAAGAAAAAAACTGATACAGATGAGTTTGCCTACTACAAAGAAAAATTCATCGAACACATTAACCGTTGCGGTTCACTTGATTTTGAATAAAAAATAAACTCCGATGCTCGGCAAAAAACCGATATCGGAGTTTTGTTTTATTTATTTTGAAGTTTTCTTAACGTACCAGTTGATGATTTTATCAACAATTGATTTCTTTTCGTCAGCACCGCCGCTTTCAGCAGGGTTCATTGAATCGCTGTCTGAAAGGTCGATTTCTTCTGCACTCAGTTTGTAAGAATCTGCAAAGATATCAAGCACCTGTTTTCTTACCATTCCTCTTAAGGGAAGATGTGAAACAAGGCCGTATGTTGCTGCCTGACCGCTGTCTGCAAGCTCAGGATGCTGTCTTACATATTCAATGCTTTCTTTCAGGTCTTTAAGATATTCTTCAACAACCTTGTCGTGGCTTGCAGTCACCATTGCGTGAAGTGCGTCAGGACGCTGGATTCTGTCAATATGCCAACCTTTTTCTTCCATAACGTCACCGAGAGCAAAGATGTTTACATCCTTGTCTGTTGAGCGGTAAGCAAAAAGGCTTACTTTCGGGTCACCGATAATTTCAAGACATCCGATTTCTCTGATTCCCTCTTTAAGCTTTTCAGCAGTTTCTATTGTGCTTTTCGCAAGGTTTGTGTAGCCTTCAATTCCGTTTGCCTGAATTGCTGCCCACGCAGCTGCATAAGCACCGCCGGGACGTGTGCCGAGGAAAGCAGGGGAAGCAAAAAGTCCGCCGGGCCAGCTTTCGTTAACAAATACCTGATGCTTAAAGTAATCAACATTTCTGTACATTATGCAGGAAGCACCTTTTGCAGCAAAGCCGTATTTATGAATGTCTGCAGAAATTGAAGTAACACCTTCAACTCTGAAATCCCACAAAGGAAGCTCATATCCTGCTTTTTCCATAAATGGGAGAATATAACCGCCTACGCAGGCATCAACGTGTAAGGGGATGTTGTGTTTTTTAGCAAGCTTACCCAATTCTTCAATGGGATCAATAATACCGTGAGGATATTCGGGAGCAGCACCTAAAATCATAACAGTATTTTTGTTAATCATTTTTTCAACTGCTTTTATGTCAACTCTGAAATCTTTATCGAGAGGTGCACGTCTTGTTTTGACACCGAAATATTCAGAGCCTTTATCCCATGCAACGTGAGCAGTTTCAGGGATAATCATTTCAGGCTTTTTAATGCCTTTTGACCTGCCTAAATCGCGGTAAGTTTTAACGGCAAGCATACAGCTTTCAGTGCCGCAGGAAGTCATAACACCACAAGCTTCGTCGTCAACGTGGAAAAGCTCAGCAGTAAACTTAAGCACTTCTTTTTCAAGTCTTTTAAGGCTCTTGAAAGCAGTGGGATTAAGTCCGTTTGCAGAAAAATATTTTCCGTAAGCATCGTGGAGAAAGTTAGTGTAATCCTCGTTAAGATAATAAACAAGGCTCCAGGTTTTTGCGTCTTTATATTTGGGGTCGTTAATGCCGAAAGATTCAAGCTCTTCTAAAATTTCTTCAAAAGGTCTGCCTTTCTGGGGAGCAACTCGGCTCATTATGAAAACCTCCTTAAATGAGTGTGGGACGATGCTGTCATCGTCCCTTGTTTTTTATAATCTTGAAAGTAACCAATAAGTTCCCACACCAAGGTAATTACCTATAGCATAACCGATGATACCTGTTGCAATACCTGAAATAAGTGCTGCATTGTTTTTGAGTGATGAAGCAACAACAGGTACAAAGGGAGGTGAACAAATTGCTGATGTTGATGTGATAATCATTGTGTCAACGTCAATTTTCGCAATTTTGCAGAGCACTGCGTGTAATAACATACTGCCGAAAATTGAGAACAATACGTAAGAAAGAATTGTCCAGTTGATGTTTACAAGCATTTCTATGTCTGCCATTGTTGCAACTGTGAAACAGAAAACATAAATAAGGTACATACCCATCTGTGTTGTTTTTCTGATTTCTCTTACAGGCTTGAAGAATGAACAGATAATTGCAAAAGTTGTAACACAAAGAATTGTAAGTGCTGTTTCATAGGTAGGCACAAGCTTGCCGATTAAGAAAGAAACACCAAGGATTGCACCTGAAAGCAAAACTGCAAGCATAACCTTACCGAATATTTTCTTTTCGAAAAAGCCTTTATAGTTTTCAGGGTCTGCAGTGTCAGAGTTTGCTTCCTCGCTGCTTACATTTTTGTCACCTTCAAAGTCAGGAAGTCTGAAAATTTTCCGGAAAACTTTTTTCGCAACAGTTGTAAGAAAAAGAATGTAGCCGATTGAGATGACCATATCATAAGTGTTGAACATTGTATATGTTGTTTCATCAACACCGATAGCAGTTTTGATTGATGCAATATTAGGAGTACCGCCTGTGTAAACACCTACTGCAAGACCTGCATACTGAGGAGTGTTTGCGTCAATACCGTTGAAAATCAGATGAAGCACAAAAACAACAACTGAAATTGATACAATTGCAAGGCACATACAGATAATGCCTTTTTTTGCAGTTTTAACCCATTTTTTCAGATCGAGTGAGAAAAGAATGAGCGGCAGGGCAAGGCAGACGCTTACGTCCTGCATAGTAGTCTGGATTCCTTTGAAGCTTTCGGGAAGAATTCCAACGTTGCCTACGACAATTCCGAGCAGGTAACAGATAAGCACGATTCCCAATTTATTCACCCATTTTACTCTGTTATTGAGCCAGATGATGGGTGCGGGGAGTGCCATAAATAATACTGCGATAAGAATGTTCATTTGTTTTTACACCTTACTTCCTTATCTTAATCCTTAAAAGCATCTCGTACGTGTGAGAAGAAGTATTCGATTCGTTCTTCGTTATCAAGAACTTTTACAGGCTTAACCTGATTGAGGTTAGCACCCTTTGCTCTGAGCACATCACGATATTCTTCATAAGTACCTGTTTTGAGGAATTTTACTTCGCAGTGACCGAGAGCACCGTTTCTGATAAGGGGAGGAACGAGAACATTAGTTTCGCAAAGACGTTTTTCGAAAATTTCTGCATACTTCTGTGCATCACTGTCAGGAACGTCGGGATTTTCAGGTTCAATAAGAAGCTGATAATGTCCGGGTGAAGTTGTTCTGTCGGGATAAATGCAGTATCCGTTGAAATTTTCACCTACAGCAGTTGAAAGCTCATTTACGAGAATTGCAAAAGCATGCTGATTGATTTTTTCACCGCTGATATTTGCAATCTGATTCTGTCTGTAAAGGAAAGTAAGTTTAGGAGACTGTTTATGGTATCCTGTACAACGGAGAACGTCTTCGATTTTGTAACGGTAGAAACCGCTTGTATTTGTGATGATGATTTCGTAATCCTTACCTTCTTCAAGCTGGTCAATCAGGAGAGGTGTTGTGCCTTCGGGGGCATCAACGGGAAGGAATTCATAGAAACCACTCTGGGGAAGAAGAACATATTCATAAGAGTCAAGCTCCAT
>JAZQWT010000070.1:0-2133 GCA_045632485.1 Acutalibacteraceae bacterium | reverse complement strand
TTTACCCTGCAAATCAATGGGCACATCACCGCTGATTTTAATTATACCGCCAAGGGGGATTTCGTTATCAGCATAAACTCTTGATGTTGTTTCTGTTGTAGTTTCTGTTGCTTCATCTTCTACAACTGCACCGCCATCAATTGTGGTTTCAACAACAGTTGTAGTTTCAGGTATTTCTATACCGGGGATTCGTCTGTTACCATTGGGACCGGGAGTATAGTAAATGCAACCATCATCGGGATCTACTACCCATTTGCTGTTATTGTCGTTTACAAACTCAATCCATTTAAAGCTTTCTGTTGAACCCTCATATGTACATTCAACACGTACACGAAGCTCTGTATCAATTGTTGAAAGGTTTGTAATTACAATTGCCTGTGCAAGTTCAAGCTCTTCACCGGGAAGGACAAGAGCAGATTCATCTTTCAGCTTAAGGTCACCTTCTACTGTGAAATCAAGGTTACCTGAACTTAATTGCATACTTTTATTTTCACCGCTACCGAACCAGGTCTCTGTTGCATGAAAGCCTACAAGACTGAACACTGCCGCAAGGGAAAGTATAACACAAATTATTCTCTTTTTCATGCTTTTGAACCCTCCTTCTTATGACGAAAGTTTTCAATCTCAACTGCTATATATACAGCATAGATAACTACTAAAATAATCTTACCCCACGTTGTTGAAAGTGCCATAGGGAGAAAACCTATAAGCGGGAACTTCTTTTCTACCCTGCCCACTACATTATCAAACGAGGTATAACCGGGGTCTTCCACATTGTTGTTATCACCTTTTGTTCTGAAAGATTGTTTTGCTTCGTTTATTTTCACAACTCTGTGAGAAAACCATCTTCCTGAACCATCTTTTGTGAAAGTGAGCACATCATCTACTTCAATTTCTTCAAACTTTACTTCCTTTGTAAAAACAAGGTCACCCTTTTTTATTGCAGGATACATACTGTCTGAAATTACATAATATGCATCGTAAGATGTGAATTTCGGTAAAAGACCGATAGTAAGAACAAATAAAGATAAAAGAATTATTAATGATGTAAAGATGTCAAGTATTCTCTTCTTCGCTTTCATCTTCGTCTCCGCTACGTGCAATTAAAATTATATCTTTAACTTCGAATGCCATAATTGCAAGCATAGGAAGTATGATAATCAGGAAAAATGCCACTCTGTTAGTCTGCATAAAATTAATAGCTTTACCTACAAAGGGAATTTTTAACTGAACTTTACCAAGAACTCTGTCACTTGTGACAAGTGTTTCGTCAGCTATCTGGTTATTATCGCCTTTTGTTTCGAACTTCTTCTGTCCGTTTTCTTCTGTTATGTTTATAATGCGATGAGTTATCGGCTGTCCGCTTAACTCTCCGTCTGTTGAAATAAATGTAATTACATCTTTGACTTTTAATTCATCTGTATTCGTTTTCTTAATGACTATTAAGTCGCCAACCTGATAATCAGGCTCCATACTGCCTGTAAGGACAGTCATTACGCTATAACCTGCAATATTTACTCTTTTGTTACCTGCTGCGTCTTTAGGTGTTATCATAACAAGTGCCAGGATTAAAAGACATATTATAAATATTATTGCTGTTATTATTGATGTTATTTTCTTAATTATTTTCATTATGCACCACTTATTACTGCGTCTACGTTTTTAATCTCTATAGACATATTGCCGTTTTCAACTGTTGTTTCTTCATCTATTTTAAAAGAGAAATAAACTCTGTATCTGCCATCTTTAGGAACTGTATATGTTAAAGTATTTTCGTTACTGAGAAGGATTTCATCTGCCTGATATTTGTAAGACGGTTCTTGAGATGTAGTTTCTTTATCACCACTTAAATTATCCTGCATCAAAGTAACTCTGCGGTTTAATTTAACTTTTGTTGTAAGGTTGCCTGTTTTGTTTGTAATGCTGTTTGGTACGTTTGCTATATCGTTTAAGCCGAGTGTAATTACCATACCTTTGCTTGCATTTCTGAATTCTGCCATGTATGTATATTCCGCACCGGGGAACATATTTTCAAGAGTAATCACTCTATTTTCAATCTTGACATATTTTTTAACGCTTTCAGGGGTTATTGCAATTTCATCATTTGCATCTGCACCATAATAAATATTAGCG
>JAZQWT010000069.1:0-2909 GCA_045632485.1 Acutalibacteraceae bacterium | reverse complement strand
TGCCAATGTATTAATCATATCC
Organism: Acutalibacteraceae bacterium; assembly: GCA_045632485.1. Classification (GTDB taxonomy): domain Bacteria; phylum Bacillota; class Clostridia; order Oscillospirales; family Acutalibacteraceae; genus SIG575. The sequence continues at coordinate 2,887 of JAZQWT010000069.1, read as the reverse complement.
TGCTTTATTTCCTTGCTGATTCCTTTGCAGCTGATATATTTTTCAATAATCTGAGGTGTGATTCTGCGGTAATGTCGGCTGATTGTTTTTCCGTTTGCCAGTTCATAGCTGATCATAATAGGTGAGCTGATTTTTGTTGTTTTGTAATCATCTGAAATCTTTGCATTGTCAGCTTTAATAAGGTCTTTATGAAGCGACTGGATGTCAGCAATCTCAGTTTTTGTGAAGAACAGGTAATCAAAATCACCTAAAAAGCTATCCATTGAAATTGGCTTTGTGCTACCGTAGCTGTCTGCAATATACAATTCTATTGTATCGTTAAAGCCATCAGAAAATTTCGTAATTTTAACACTCTTTACTTCATCAATATCAGGTATTCTGTTTGCATATCCGAAGAAACCTGATGAGAACACAAGTGCAAAAGCAATTGTAACCAAAGAGTAAATACCGAACATTTTAAATTCCTGCTTAAATTTCATTTTTGATAATTTTGAGAAAACCAGAGCAAGAATTGTCATAATGATAATTGCTATTACAAGTGCAATAAGAATGAAAATCCATGTAAGACCTTTGGTATAATTGCCACCGCCTACGCATCCGACGGAAGAAAGTGCAACTATCACTGTGCAATAGAAAATGCGGTAAAGATTTTTGTTTGATGCGAAAAAGCCGATATTTTCAGGCTTTTTCCTGTTGAATGCATAAATTGCAAGGAAAAGAAGACCTGCGAGGATAACTGTCCACACAAGAAGGGGAATAAAGTTAGGTGTTTTCCAGTTATCAATAGTGCGGTATTCTCCGCCTAAACCTCCGAAAGAAGAGTAAAGGCAGGATGCATATGAACTCAGTTCAACCGCACTGTGTGCAAGTGAATTGAGGAAAGCTGTTTTGCCGAGGAAAACAGACACAAAGCTTTCGCCGAAGGTAGAATAATAGTAATAATTTGGGTTAACAAATCCGCCACCTACGAGAAGTCCGTCGCTGAACATACATGTAGCGCACGCGAAAATTGCAGAAACAGAGTTGAGGAAGAATGAGAAGAAAATACCCTCAACAAGCATACCTGACAATATCATTGCGATTGATGCAATAGTGTAGGCTAAAAGGGAGATGTTGCAGAATGCTGAAATTGCAAAAATGATTGCTGTCAGAAGTTCTTTTGAAATGCCGAAAACAAATGCGTTTACGATAAAAGACAGAACCAATGGAATAATTGTCATTGCAAGAACACAGACTGCACCTGAAAGATAGGTCGATGCAAAAAGCTTATTTCTTGAAAAACCAAGAGAATAATATACATTTGCAGTCTTTTTATTTGATAAATCCCTGAATACCATTATTGCACAAAGTATTGATGCAATAACTAATGTGAAGTACATAAATACGGTTGAGTCAGAAAAAGCGTAGTCTATGTTTTCTATCTCACCGAAAAGGATATATTTTATATTCTCCATCTGAATTAAAGATGAATCATGATAGAGAGGACTGTTGTTAATATAAATTATTTCGCTGAAAGGTGCTACAACTGCGAAGCCAAGCATTATCACAAGTCCGATAATCGGGAACGGCAGTGCTGACTTCAATTTATTTTTAAACATTGAAATGAAATTTTTATCAGAAAATTTTTGTAATGTCATAATCTTTTTCCTCCATTTCGTTTAAGAATATTTCCTCAAGAGTAAGAGGATATTTTTCAAGAAGCAGGGGAGCCATATCGGCAAGCTTCTGCTCAACCTCGTCATAATCTCCTGCAATTACCATAGTGATAATTTTTCCGTCACGGCTGAAATCTTTTATATCAAAGTTCGGGAAATCTTCTTTATCACGTTTATCGTTAAAGATAACTCTGAATTTGCATACGCTTGCACTCATATCGTCAACAGATGTGTTGATAACAAGCTTTTTGCCGTTGATAAGACCAACGTGGTCGCACATATTTTCAAGTTCGTGAAGGTTATGAGATGAGATGATAACACACGCTCCCGTTTCACTTGCATATTCAATAATCAGCTCACGTGTAAGTGCTCTTTTGGCAGGGTCAAGTCCGTCAAAAGATTCATCGAGAAGAAGCACTTCAGGTCTTGTTGACATTGCAAGTACCATTTCTGCTTGTCTCTGCATACCTTTTGAGAAACCGTTAAGTCTTTTCTGGGGGTTAAGTCCGAAAAGTTTAACCAGTTTATCATATGTTTCAAAATTGAATTTCGGGTAGAAGCCTGCATAGAATTTTGCCATCTTGTCCATAGTCGAGTTGGCAACAAAATATATGTCATCAGGTACATAGAAAATCTTTTCTTTCGCTTCTGCATTGTCTGCAATAACTTTGCCGTCAAGGGTAATTGTGCCTGCAGTTGCTCTGTATACATCGGCGATTGTTTTAAGTAAAGTTGTTTTACCTGCACCGTTGTATCCTACAAGACCGTAAATTGAGCCGTTTTCAACCTTGAAAGACATATTTTCCAGTGCTGTAAAGTCATCAAACTTTTTGGTAACGTTATTTATTTCAATCATACGTAATTAATCCTCCTTAAAAATTTTGTCTATTATTTCAAGCACATCTTCTTTAGTAATTCCCTTAGGAATGGCTGAAACAACAGCGTGGTTTATTTCATCGAGAGCTTTTTCTTTTATTCGGGCATTGCTGAAAGCATTTTCGCTTACAAAGCTGCCTTTTCCCGGTACAGAATAAACAACGCCCATTTCTTCTAACTCCTGTATTGCGCGTTTTACAGTGTTAACATTAACCTTTGTTTCAGAAGAAAGTGCACGTATTGACGGCAACTGTTCATCTGTTTTAAGTATGCCGAGCTGGATAAGCGTCATTATCTGGTTTTTAATCTGCTCATAAACAGGCAAACGGCTTTTGTAGTCAATACTTATCAATTTT
>JAZQWT010000068.1:0-10837 GCA_045632485.1 Acutalibacteraceae bacterium | reverse complement strand
AGTGCTGCCTGAGCACCCCAGCAGATATGGAAGGTTGAATAAACGTTGGTTTTTGTCCATTCGAAAATACTGCAAAGCTCTTCCCAGTAGTCAACTTCTTCAAAGGGGAGTTTTTCAACAGGAGCACCGGTGATAATCATACCGTCGTATTTGTTGTTTTTGATTTCATCAAAAGTTTTATAAAACTTGAGCATATGTTGCTCGGAGGTGTTTTTTGATTTGTGAGTAGCCATCTGTAAAAGTTCAACGTCAACCTGCAGGGAGCTGTTACTGAGAAGACGCAACAACTGTGTTTCGGTAACAATTTTAGTGGGCATAAGGTTAAGAATAATAATCTTAAGCGGTCTAATATCCTGCTTGTTTGCTCTGCCCTCAGTCATAACGAAAATGTTTTCAAGTTCAAGACTGTGACGTGCAGGGAGCTGGTTGTCAATTTTAATCGGCATATTTTCACCTCCTTGAATTCATTACCCATTATTATATATCGATTTTATATTTTTGTCAATTTATTATTATCAATTTGAGTGAAAAATACCCCACAGATTTTGTTCGTCAGACTGAATCTGTGGTGATTTATTATGTTTTATTATTTACTTATGAAAGACCGACTGTGTTGCCGTTTTCATCAATGTCGATAATCATTGCAGCGGGATTCTTGGGAAGTCCCGGCATTGTCATAATATCACCTGTGAGTACAACTGCAAAGCCTGCACCTGCAGAAAGCTTAACTTCTTTAACTGTGATTACGAAGTTTTCAGGTCTGCCAAGCTTTGTGGGGTCATCTGTAAGTGAAAGGGGAGTTTTAGCAACACAAACAGGGATTTCTTCAAAGCCAAGTCTTGCGATTTCTGCAAGATTCTTTTCTGCGTTTGCTGTGTAAACTACGCCGTCAGCACCATAGATGTTCTTTGCAATAGTTTCAATTTTCTCTTTAAGAGGTTTCTTTTCGTCATAGAGGAAATGGAAGTTGTTTTCTTTTTCACAAGCAGCAATAACTTTTTCTGCAAGCTGGATACCGCCTTCGCCACCTTTTGCGAATACTTCGCTCAGAGCAAAGTCACAGCCGTGCTTCTTACAGCAATCTTCGATAATTGCCAGTTCTTCTTCGCTATCAGTGTGGAAACGGTTAATAGCAACAACAAGGGGCACACCGTATGAAAGCATATTTTCGATGTGTTTTTCAAGGTTTACGATACCTTTTCTGAGTGCGTCGGGATTTGCTTCAGCAAGGTTTTCTTTCTTGACACCGCCGTTGTATTTGAGTGCTCTTACTGTTGCAACAAGCACGATACAATCGGGTTTAAGTCCTGCGAAACGACACTTGATATCAAGGAATTTTTCAGCACCCAGGTCAGAACCGAAGCCTGCTTCTGTAATGCAGTAGTCACCAAGCTTGATAGCATATTTTGTAGCTCTTACAGAGTTACAGCCGTGTGCAATATTTGCAAAAGGTCCGCCGTGGATAATTGCAGGAGTGTTTTCAAGCGTCTGCACAAGGTTGGGGTTGATAGCGTCTTTAAGAAGCACAGCCATCGCACCGTGAACACCGATATCGCGTGCATAAACGGGTGAATTGTCGTATTTGTAAGCAACAAGAATATTGCCGAGTCTGTATTTCAGATCAAAAATATCATCAGCAAGGCAGAGAATAGCCATAATTTCACTTGCAACAGTGATAATGAAACCGTCCTCACGGGGAATACCGTTAACCTTACCGCCAAGACCTACGTTTACAAATCTCAATGCTCTGTCGTTGATATCAAGGCAACGTTTGAAGAGAATTCTTCTCTGGTCGATGCCGAGTTCATTTCCCTGCTGAAGGTGGTTGTCAATTGCAGCACAGAGAAGGTTGTTTGCAGATGTGATTGCGTGCATATCGCCTGTGAAATGAAGGTTGATATCTTCCATAGGTACAACCTGAGCATATCCGCCGCCTGCAGCGCCGCCTTTAACACCGAATACAGGACCGAGAGAAGGCTCTCTCAATGCAAGAACAGCATTTTTACCGATTCTGTGCATAGCCTGACCGAGACCGATGCTTGTTGTTGTTTTACCTTCACCTGCAGGAGTGGGGTTGATTGCAGTAACAAGAACAAGCTTGCCGTCTTCGTTGTCCTTGATTTTCTCAAAAAGTTCTTTGGGAAGCTTTGCCTTATATTTGCCGTATGGCTCAATAAGGTCAGCATCAAGGCCGAGATTTTCAGCAATTTTTGTGATAGGGATCATTTTCGCACCTTGTGCGATTTCAATGTCTGTAAGCATTTTTTCATTCCTCCGTTTATATTTTTATCTGTTATTAAGTTCTGCATATTGCAATACGTTTCTGCTTGCAAAGAAAACAAGGCAGGATATCAGAATGTTTACTGCCGAGGCAAAAACGTAAATTGTCCAGATAGGTAAATAAGTGAAGTTATAAAGTATAATTGCGGTTATTATTGCCGGTATTGCAAAAATCATTGCAAACAGGAAATAAAGTATAAGTGAAATTGCCTTGAGTGAAATACCGCCGAAAAATCTTTCGCAGAAAAGATTTACTGCAGTAAAGAGAATTCCGCAGGAGATTCTCAGTATAATGCAGCCTATTATTTCGGCAGGCTCCAGTTTTGTAATAATGCCGACTATAGCAAAAAGTATAATCGCCTCAACAGTAATTTTTTCAAAGCTTTCTTTAAGGCAGTTGAATAGTTTTTTCATAGGCTTTTCGGGTATAAGGTAGACATAAGGTAAAATAAGTTCTTTTACCCATCTGCCGAGAGCCACCGAAAACAACTGCATATAAATCGAAAGTATCAGTACAGGCAGAATTCCCATTGATTTGAAAATAAACGAGAAGACGCATATAACTGCCATATAAACCATTGTGGGAATATCGAAAATCAAAGATTTTGCACGTCTTGATTCAACACGGTGTTTGTGATAGAAAACGTCTGAGCCATGACCTTTACCGATTCCGATTTTACCAACTTTCACATTCTGGGGTACAGCCTCTGTAAGCTTACCTTCTTTTTTAGCGGTGATTGCACTGAAAGAAGCTTCTGTGGCTTTAAGCACATCTTCATAATAGTCAACCTGTTTTACCTTAACAAGTATAACCATCAGTGCAACATAAGCAATCATAAGTGTTATGCCGAGAATAATATAGATAATATTCTGTTCAGGTGAAAAAATACCCGAAAGAATCATTCTTCCCCAACCTACAACAGGAAATAACATTGCAGGCAGTTCAGAGGTTGTTTCAACAAGTGCAGGGACCATATCATTCTGACCTGACGAAAGTGCTTTTATAAAAATCGCACCTGCGTAAAGCACTGCAACTGAAACAAAAATCCATTTTGCCACAGCTCTTTTTTTGTCGCTTGAGCTTGTGAGAATGTAAATCACCATAGCGGTAAGTTGTCCGCAGAAGCTGACAACTGCGTAAAGTAAAAATACACTCAGAATAAACTTGAAATTGACACCGTAAAAATTATTGATTGTTGAGTATTGGAACAGTATAAAGAATCCCAGAAGCAAGCTTGTACCCATCTGCTGAACAAGACCGTAAATAAGTATGGGTATTGATTTGGCAGGTGAGGGGAAAAGAAAATTCACATCACTCATCGAAAACAGGCTTGCACCTTTTGAAATTCCGCTGAAGGCTGTCAGTACAAATGATACACTGAAAAGCACAAGGCATATTGAAAATAATTCTTCAATGGGTCGTACGTATGATGTCATACCTGCCTGCTGTGAAGCTGAAAATACAGAGACACCAAGCAGCAGGGCAACAACTAAAACAAAAATCAGTTGTGACGGTTTCTTTACAATTGAAAGAATTTTGTTTTTCAGCCTTGTGGTGAGTATATACACAAGAGGATTACTCATCTGTTTTACCCTCCGTGATTTCGAAAAACAGTTCTTCAAGGCTTTTTGCACTGTCTTCGGAATCGTTTGCCTTTGTTGCTGCAAAAGAGCCGTTAACCATAATATTTGCAACGTCCCAATAGTTTTCAACGCTGTCAATCATATGAGTACTGATAAGGACACTTGCACCTGAATTTTTAAGTTCAACAAATATTTCTTTCAGTTCCTTGATTGCGTGAGGGTCAAGACCTACCATAGGCTCATCGAAAATAATACATTTTGGTTTATGAGCAAGGGCACATATAATGGAAAGCTTCTGTTGCATACCTTTTGAAAGTTCTTTGCCCAGTTTATCTTTTTTATCTGTCATTTCGAATCTTTCAAGAAGCTTTTCTGCATATTCCTTGTCATCGCATTTGTATGCACGAAGTATAAATTCAATATGTTCACTTACTGTGAGCATATCGTAAACTGCAGGCATTTCGGGAATATAGCCGAGCAGTTTTTTTGCTTCAACGGATTTGTTGTCGTGTCCGTCAATTTCAATTACACCTTCAAAACGCAGAAGACCTGTAATGCATTTGATAAGTGTTGATTTACCTGCACCGTTAGGACCTAAAAGAATTGCAATCTGTCCGTCGCTGACAGTGAAATCGATGTCATTATTCGCAACAAATTTACCGTATTTTTTAGTAACTCCGTTTATGGAAATCATTTATTTAACCTCTTTTCCGTCATAGAAAACACGGGTGTTTTCATTTGCGTTTTCAAGGTGATAATTTTTAAGCTTTCCGTTTTCCCATTCGATATCAACAGTTACATTGCCTTTTGCCTTAAGACCTTTAACAGAGCCGTTTGCCCATGAAGAGGGAAGAGCAGGTAAAAGGTATATATCGTTTTTGATGCTTCTCATAAGCATTTCTGTAATACCGCTTGTTGCACCGAAGTTGCCGTCAATCTGGAAAGGCGGATGGGCGTCAAACATATTTGCATATGTACCGCCGCCTCTGTAAACTGTTTTTGTGTCATCCTTGAATCTTAACTGATTGTTGATGAGAATAAGAGCGTGGTCACCATCGAGAAGTCTTGCCCAGAAGTTGATTTTCCAGCCAAGGCTCCAGCCTGTACCGTCATCGCCTCTGATTTCAAGGCTCTTCTTACAAGCTTCGAACAAATCGGGTGTTTCATCCTTTGTGATAAGGTTTGCAGGGTGAAGTGCATAAAGATGAGAAACGTGTCTGTGGTGCGGATCACAGTCTTTTTCTTCAAGATACCATTCAAGAAGCTGTCCCTTACTTCCGATTCTGAAGGGGATAAAGTTTTCGAGCTTGCCTTTGAGAAGTTTTGCGAAATCTTTGTCTTCACCGAGGATATCGCAAGTTTCGATGCAGTTGATGAAAAGTTCGCGGATGATAGACATTGTCATTGTTGTAGTTTCGCTTACGGAACATTTATGCACACCGAAATGATATTCGTTTTCGGGTGAAGTTGAGGGAGCGAAAATAAGATGTCCTTCATCGTCGGGAATAAGTAAATCAAGATAGAACAAAGCAGCCTTCTTCATAATCGGATATGCTTTTTCTTTAAGGAAATCTTTATCAAGAGTGTATTCGTAATGGTCGAATAAGTGGCGGCAGAGCCAACCTGAGCTTAAAGGCCAGAAAGACCACTGTGAGTTACCGGGAACGGGATGAGTCATTCTCCAGATGTCAGTATTGTGGTGTGCAGTAAAGCCGTTTGCGTGGTAGAAGTCCTGAGCAGTTTTAACACCTGCAACAGACAGTTCTTCAACCAATCTCATAAGAGGCTCGTGCATTTCTTCAAGGTTACACATAAGTGTAGGCCAGTAGTTCATTTCTGTATTGATATTGATTGTGTAGTTTGAGTTCCAGGGAGGACAAGCTCTGTCGTTCCAGATACCCTGAAGGTTAGTAGGCTGTGAACCGGGACGTGAACCTGCAATAGTTAAATATCTTCCGTAGTTGAAAAGAAGAGTATAAAGATTTCTGTCGTTTTTATCTTTTTCAAAGTTTTCAAGTCTGTCTTTTGTTGTAACGGCAGTTTTGTCATCACCGTTAAGGTCAAGAGAAACTCTGTTGTAATATTTCTGATGGTCTGCAATATGCTCTGCTTTGAGTTCTTCGTAAGTTAAGCCTTCGCAGCCGTTTACATATGAAAGACAAGCGTTTTTATATTCTTTGCCTTCTCTTTCAGGGTGCTTATCGAAGCCGTTGAAGCTTGTTTCACAGGAGAAAATGATTGTTGTATTCTTTGAACCTTCAACAAGAATGCCGTCGGTAGTTTCAGAAATTTCAGCATTGTCATCGATGATTTTCACGATTGAACGTGAAAGAATACCTTTTTCAGTTTCTGAATACTGATAGAATTGATCAAGTGTACTGTCGTGGTCGTTATCAGTTCTTACAGGACATTCCTGGTCAATAACAAAATATGAGTTTTCAAAACGTGTTGTATGCTTAAGGCAGGATGCAAATTTCAGTTCAAAATCAATACCATCTTCAGCATCATTTTTCAAGTTCATAATAATTGCATTTTTAGGATAAGATGCAATATATTCTCTTTTGATATTTACATTTCCTGCTTTGAAAGAAACAGAAGAAACAGCATTTTGTAAATTAAGTTCGCGTCTGTAATCAGTGATTTTGCAAAGTGAATTAGGATAATGGTATTTCACTTCAATATCACCAAGCGGCAGATATGCCTGTGACCAGTGACCGTGGAAGTTATCCTGGAGAAGCTCTTGCGCTTTGAATTTCTGACCTTCAAGAGTAAGCTCTCTCGCTTTGAAGAAAAATTCACTTCTGTCTTCAGGCTGGTTTTCCCAACTGAAATAGTTGCAGTGAGGTGTACCGCTCCAGATTTCATCGTGGTTGAGCGAAATTTTTTCTTTTGTATCTCCACCAAAAATCATAGCACCTAAACGTCCGTTACCGATAGGTAAAGCGTAAGTCCATGTTGGTGCGGGTTTGTTGTACCATAAAACGTGGCTGTCATTCATAATCATAGAGATTTCTCCTTATACTATAATACACTTTATCATACCACATATTGTGCTTTTTTACAAGAAATTTGTAAAAAAAATACTGATTGATGGTGAGTTTATTGACAAAAGCGGTAAATGATAGTAAACTATACAACAAGAGAAATTTGTAAAAGGATATTTGTATGAAATTTTTAATTTATGCAGTTATAGGTTATTTTATCGGTTGTTTTAATTTCGGTGTTATTGTGCCGAAAATTATGTACCGTAAAGATATCAGAGAATACGGAAGCGGTAATGCAGGTGCTACAAATGCGTTCAGGGTTTTCGGCAAAATTGCAGGTGTAATTGTGTTGATTCTCGATATGGCAAAATCATTTATCTATCTTATGGTTCTGAAAAATAAGTTTGATGAACAGAGTATGGTTTTGCTTGCATGGGCAGGCTTGTTTGTTGTTATAGGACATATTTATCCTTTGTTCTTCGGATTCAAAGGCGGTAAAGGTGTTTCTGCAACAGGCGGTACTATTGCAGCACTCTGTCCCTTTGCTTTTATTCCTCTTGCGATTGTCTTTGTTCTCACAATACTTATCAAAAAGAAAGTGGGACTCGGTTCTGTTATAGCAGTTTCAATGATTCCTTTCGGTGTGTTGATTGTAAATCTTATATATCATCTTCCGTGGACAGTCATTGTTCCTGTGTTTGCTCTCAATCTTGTAATGAGCATAATTGTGGTTATGCGTCACAAAGAAAATATAATCCAGATGAAAAAAGACGGAATAATCTGATTATTCCGTCTCATTATCTTTTTTCGGAGGATATATAACGAGGGTGATAATTGCACCCAATACCGTGATACCGATATACTGCCTTGAAAGCACTGCGAAATCTCTTGAATAACTCATAAGCAGATAGTAGTTTCCGAGTTTTCCTGCTGTTATGGCGGTAACGGCACAGGCAACCATAGCGGCAACAGTCATAATACTGCCGATTATCAGCAAAAGTTTTGTGTATTTATTTATTTTCATTTTCACAACCTCATTTCAGAATAATTATACTTTTTCTAAAAAAAGAGGGCAATGAAAAATAATGTCAGAGGTGTAAAATAATGTCTGTCGGAGCATCAAGTTCATGTTTTTATCCCCTTGAAACAAAGGATTCTCTTATTGAAATCGGAAAACTCGGCATACATACGGCTGAACTTTTTTTCAATGCAGATTCAGAACTTTCAAAGGATTATCTTAATGAAATCAACAATATAAAATCTTTTTACGATATAAAAACAGATTCAGTGCATCCTTTTTCATCAGTGTGCGAGTCATTCTTTTTCTTTTCGAGGTATAAGAAAAGATTTTATGAAACGGCAGAATATTATAAGAAATATTACGAGGCTGCAAACGAAATCGGCGCAAAATATCTTGTTATTCACGGAGCAAAATACCCTTGCGAGGTAAGTGACGAAGAATATTTTGAAAGATTCGGTTTTCTTATTGAAGACGGCAAAAAAGCAGGGATTAATGTTATTCAGGAAAATGTTTTTTCAACCTGTGCAGGTAATCCTGACTTCCTGAAAAGGATGAAAGCATATCTTGGTGACGATTTCAAGTTTAACTATGATATAAAGCAGATGCGTAAATGCTCATTTGCGTACGAGGATTTTGTTCCTGTTTTTAAAAACGCTATTGTAAATATCCATGTCAGCGACCATAATAAGGATGAAACCTGTCTGCCGCCCGGAAAAGGTGAATTTGATTTTGCAAGGCTTTTCAGAGAAATGAAGGAAGCAGGGTATAAGGGCAATTATATAATTGAACTTTACCGTCACAATTTTGAAAATCCGTCAGAAATCAAAGAATCTATTGAATATTTGCTGAAAAAGTCGAATAGTGTTGAAAAATAATAATATATGTGATATAATTAACAAAACTTATATTTGGAAGTGATTTTTGTGAAATGTCCTTTCTGCAGTTATGAGGAAAGTAAAGTTATCGATTCAAGACCTGCTGACGATGGTGAAAGAATCCGTCGCCGTCGCGAATGCATCAAATGCGGTAAACGCTTTACTACTTATGAAATTATTGAAAGTGTGCCCATTATCGTTGTTAAGAAAGATAAGTCACGTCAGGTGTTTGACAGACAGAAGCTCTTCAACGGTATGATCAAGGCTTGTGAAAAACGCCCCGTAACAACAGATGATATTGACAAAGCTGTAAATGATATTGAGCTTCAGCTTCAGAATACTCTTGACAGGGAAGTTACTTCAATACAGATTGGTGAGCTTGCAATGGAAAAGCTTAAGGCTATTGACGATGTTGCATATGTTCGCTTTGCATCAGTTTACAGACAGTTCCGTGACATCAATACATTTATGCAGGAATTGAATAAGCTTCTTGAAACAAACACAAAATAAATAATAGTTTACAGAGTAAAAATATCAGCGTTAAGTACCTTGCAGACGGGGAGTTGCTGCAGGGGCGAAGGAATTGCTTTAAGAGCAAGGAGTTATCCGCGGTTGATATTTTGCATCCCGCTGTAGAATAATAAAGACCGGACCTCCTTATTATTTCAGCGAGTTGTGATAAGGAGGTATATTTATGTCTAAAAAACAGAAACAAGGCTTTAATGCTCTTGTTATGCTTGCAACAATAGCAATGCTTATTGCGTTGGAAGTTGTTTTGTCACGTCTTGTAGCACCAATAAATACACAGTTTTCAAAAATCAGCTTCGCATTTGTGCCTGTGGTAATAGGTGCTTATCTTTATGGCATAAAGGGCGGAATTGCCGTCGCAGGTGTTGCAGATGTTATAGGTGCAATATTGTTTCCGTCGGGAGAATTTTTCCCCGGATTTACTTTGACTGCCATTCTTCAGGGTCTGATTTTCGGTATTTTTCTCGGCAAAAAGTTTGACGGAAAACTGAATAACTTTTTCCGCACACTTATTCCTGTTCTGTTAACTCAGATTTTACTGAGTCTGCTGCTGAATACCTTCTGGCTTTCATATATGTATCATTCTTCTTTTTCGGCATTGCTCGTTACAAGATTGGTGCAGACACTCGTTATGACAGCTGTGCAGGCTGTTGTTTCGCCCTTGTTTATTGAGTCTTTTTCAAAAATCAGGTCAATTAAAATGTTAAGGAATTGAATTTTTAATTATTAGTGGTATAATATTATCAGTAATGATTTAATTATTTTTTGGAGGTGTAAACTGTGAAAAAGAAAAAACTTTATGCATTTCTTTGCGGTGCGGTAATTATAATGTCAGCGTTTATAGTGTCATCCTTGTATTCAGGCTCACCTGATGTCTCTACAGGGGTTGTAACAGATATGAGTGAAGAAGCTGTTGCAGAAAGCTTCTCTGAAGAAGATAGCGGCACAACTGAAAACGGAACAACCGAAAAAAAGACAACTGATAAAAAGACAACCAAGAAAAATACAACCGAGAAAAAAACCAAGAAAAACAATTTTTTTCAAAATTTAATCAATAAAAACAAAACAACAAAGAAGAATAATACAACTACAAAGGAAAATAAATCGGAATCAGATTCAGAAGAACAGAATGCAACTGTAACTACAACAAAACCTACTACAACAAAACCTACTACAACAAAACCTACTACAACAAAACCTACTACAACAAAACCTACTACAACAAAACCTACAACAACAAAACCTACTACAACAAAGCCTACAACTACAAAACTGCAGTCAAGCTATCCTTACGCTTATGCAGGCTTCAATCCGCAGATAATTACGGTTAATGAAAGTAGCTGGAATCTTACTCTTCTTAACAGACACTATACTCTTCCTGAAGGTTATGTGCCGAAGCTTGCAGAGGCAGTAAAAGGCTCAGGTGTATATCTTGATTACAGAGTTGCACCACATTATCAAAAGATGTATGATGCTGCACGTAAGGATGGTGTAACTTTAACACCCAATTCAGGTTACAGAAGTTATCAGACGCAGAAAACCAATTTTGAGAACAGAATAAACAG
>JAZQWT010000067.1:0-16981 GCA_045632485.1 Acutalibacteraceae bacterium | reverse complement strand
AGGAATAAAAATGGCAGATAAACAGAAAGCTCTTGAAACAGCCTTACTTCAGATTGAAAAACAGTACGGTAAAGGTGCAGTTATGCGCCTGGGACAGAATGCAAGCCTTAACATTGAAGCAATTTCAACAGGCTCTATCGCACTTGATGCAGCAACAGGTATCGGCGGTCTTCCCAAGGGCAGAATCATTGAAATTTACGGACCTGAATCTTCAGGTAAAACAACTCTTGCACTTCATGCAATAGCAGAAGCACAGAAAGCCGGCGGCGAAGCAGCTTTTATTGATGCTGAACACGCACTTGACGCTGTTTATGCAGGGCATCTCGGAGTAGACGTTGATTCACTCCTTGTTTCACAGCCCGACAACGGTGAACAGGCACTTGAAATCACAGAAGCACTTGTGCGTTCAGGTGCTATCGATATTATCGTAGTTGACTCAGTTGCTGCCCTTGTTCCCCGAGCAGAAATCGACGGCGAAATGGGTGACTCTCACGTAGGTCTTCATGCAAGACTTATGTCACAGGCTTTGAGAAAGCTTGCTCCTGCAGTTGCAAAATCAAACACAGTTATTATTTTTATTAACCAGCTCCGTGAAAAAGTGGGCGTAGTTTACGGTAACCCCGAGGTTACAACAGGCGGACGTGCACTTAAATTCTATTCTTCAATCCGTATGGAAGTACGTAAGGTTGAACAGCTTAAAGGCACAGGCAGCGAAATTATCGGTAACCGCACAAGAGTTAAAATTGTGAAAAATAAAGTTGCTCCTCCTTTTACAATGGCTGAATTTGATATTATGTACGGCAAAGGCATTTCAAAATGCGGCGAAATTCTCGATATGGCAGTTGAAATGGGTATTGTCAAGAAAAGCGGTGCATGGTTCTCTTATGGCGAAACACGTCTCGGACAGGGACGCGATAATGTTAAGGATTACATTGAAAAAACTCCGGAATTTGCTCAGGAGCTCGAGGACCTTATTAAGCAGAAGAAAAATGAAACAGAAGAAACAATTGCAAATCCTGCAAGACCTGCCGTGAAGAAAGAAACAGTCACTAAAGGTATAACAAAACAGCAGGCAAGAGCAGCTATTGACATTATTGTTGAAGATGACGACTGATAATATTTTCCGACTTTCCGCCAAAAACGGAAGAAATAATAAAATACATATCTTCCTGAATGACGAGTATTCGCTGACGGTTGACAGCACTTACTGGTTTTCTTCAGAATGGTGTGTAAAAAAAGAAATAGACGAAGAAGAACTTGAACTTCTGAAAGAAGAAATTGAAAACAGACGAGCATGGAACAGTGCCCTTGATCTGCTTTCAATCAGAAGCCATTCCCAAAAAGAACTGGTTCAGAAGCTTCGTCGCAAATATTCACAGAATGCAGCCGAGCTCGCCGCGAAAAAAGCGGTAGGGCTCGGTCTTCTTGACGATGAGAGTTTTGCAGAAATGTACGCAAGAGAATTGCTTGAAAGAAAAAAATACGGCATTTCCCGCATAAAAAATGAGTTAAGATTAAAGGGTATTAATCACCAAATTATTGAAAGCACCATATCTTCACTTGACATTGACGCAAAAGAAAGTATAATTAGTTTAGTGGAAAGAAAATATGCACGTAAACTCGGTGACGAAAAAGGCAGAAGAAATGTTGTGGCTGCGTTGCAGAGACTGGGCTATTCATACTCTGATATTATGTCAGCTCTGAACGAAATGAGTGAGTGCGAAGAATACGAAGAATGGTGAGGTAAACCTATGAATGAACTCAGAGCGGCTTTGATTTCTCTCGGCTGTCCTAAAAATCAGGTTGACGCGGAAATGCTTATTGCCCGTCTTGAAGATGACGGATTCGTTTTTTCTGATATGACAGACGGTAGTGTTGATGTTGTTATTATAAATACCTGCGGATTTATTGACGAAGCCAAAAGAGAAGCAATTGATAATATTCTTGATGTTGTTGAAATGAAAAATAACGGCGAAACAGAAGCAATTGTCATCACAGGCTGTTTGAGTGAGGTTTATAAGGAAGAAATATTAAATGAATTCCCTGAAGTTGATGCCGTTGTAGGTATTGGCTCAAATGGTGATATAGCAGAAATCTGCAAAGAGGCAGTCAAAGGTAACAGAAAAGCTCATTTCAGACCTAAGTGTGATATGCCCCTTAACGGTGCAAGACATCTTTTATCGCCTGACCATTGGGCATATCTTAAAATTGCAGAGGGCTGCTCAAACAGATGTACTTACTGTGCAATTCCCGATATACGAGGCGATTTCAGAAGCCGTAAGGAAGAAGATATAATAAAAGAAGCAGAAGAACTGGCTCTGGCGGGAGTGAAGGAGCTTATCGTTGTGGCACAGGATACAACGAGATACGGCGAAGACCTTTACGGTGAACCGAAACTTGCGGACCTGCTTGAAAGGTTAGTGGAAATTGACGGCATTGAATGGATAAGAATTCTTTACTGTTATCCCGACAGAATTACTGACAGACTTCTTGAAGTAATGAGAGATAACGAAAAAATCGTCCACTATATAGATTTGCCTTTACAGCACGCAGACGGAAAAGTTTTAAAACTTATGAACCGTTCAGGAGACGATAAATCTTTGCGTGAACTGATTGAAAAAATAAGAAGATATATGCCTGATGTTGTTATCAGAACAACATTTATCACAGGCTTCCCGGGTGAGGGAGAGAAAGAATTCGAAACTCTTGCAGAATTTGTAAAAGATATGCGCTTTGACCGTCTCGGTTGTTTTACGTATTCTCCTCAGGAGGGTACTCCTGCTGCTACATTTGAAAATCAGATTGATGAGCAGATTAAGGTTAACCGTGGCGAAAATATTATGGAGTTGCAGAGAAATATTGTCGATGAGAAAAACGAAGAACTTATGGGGAGAGTTCTCAAAGTTTTCGTGGAAGGATACGACGGATATCTTGACTGCTATATAGGCAGAAGTTATATGGATGCCCCTGAAATTGACACACTTGTTTACTTCACTTCGGAAAACTCCTTTGAAGAAGGCGACTTTGCAGAAGTAATGATCACAGACCTGCAGGATTATGACCTTGTGGGCAGAGAAAATTTTGATTAAGGCGGTGGAGATATGAAATTTAATGTACCTAATTTGCTTACTGTAATAAGAATATTTTTAGCACCTGTTTTTCTGGTGTTTCTTATGGCGGAAATGCTTCCGCACAGCTTTTTGTGGTCGCTTATAATCTTCTCTGTTGCAAGTATTACAGACCTTATTGACGGCAAGCTTGCAAGAAAAAACAATCAGGTCACAAATCTCGGAAAACTCCTTGACCCTCTTGCAGATAAAATGCTCACAACTGCTGCGCTTTTAGGTTTTATGAAATTCGGTCTTTGCAACATCTGGGTGCTTATGATTGTGCTTACACGCGAATTTACAGTTACGGGCATGAGAATGATTGCAACCGTTCAGGGCGTGGTTATTCCTGCAAATATCTGGGGAAAAATCAAAACTGTAACACAGATGACTTTTTCTATTCTGGTTATGCTCATCGCAGAGCTTATTAAAGATTTCCATATTATGCCGTACCAGTATTTTATTACTGTTTCTAATATTGCGATGTGGATAATTGCTGTCTTTACTTTAATTTCAGGTGTAATTTATGTTGTGCAGGCAGTAAAAGTTATAGATTTTTCAAAATAAGTAGTGAAATTTTCAGAATTATATGATATAATAGTATTAACAAGTTAATTTTTAAATGCGTTTATCGGGAGAAGTACCTGACAAGAAAGTATCAAGAGAGGGCATTGTGTGGTGCGAGATGCCTTGCTTTCCTCAGTGAAATGCACCCGTCAGCACGAGGTGGGAAAAGTTTTGACGCTTAGTATCGCCTTGCGGAATGCCCCGTTACAGGCGTAAGCTTTCCACAGAGGAAGCGAAGTTATAAACAGGAGTGGAACCGCGTATTTACGCCTCCGTTGTCGAAAGATAACGGAGGTTTTTATTTTTACAGAAGGAGGCGACAGGTATGTTCAAGCAAATCAGAGAAGACATTGAATGTGTGAAAAAAAGAGACCCCGCTGCACGTTCGGCAATAGAAATCCTTCTTCTATATCCCGGACTCAAAGCTATAAGGGCACACAGACTTGCATATAAACTCTATCACAAAAAATTCTATTTTCTTGCAAGATATGTTTCGCAGCGTGCGGCAAGAAAAACAGGTATAGAAATTCACCCTGCCGCAAAAATCGGCAAAAGATTTTTTATTGACCACGGCACAGGTGTTGTTATAGGTGAAACAACTGAAATTGGTGATGATGTTATTGTTTATCAGGGTGTAACACTTGGCGGTACAGGTAAAGATACAGGCAAGCGTCATCCTACAATCGGCAACCACGTGCTTATCGGTTCAGGTGCAAAAGTTTTAGGACCTCTTACAATCGGCAGTAACACAAACATCGCTTCAGGTGCAGTTGTGCTTGATGATATTCCCGAAAACAGCACGGCTGTGGGTGTTCCTGCGAGAGTTGTGAAATTGAACGGAAACAGAGTTGATACTCTTGACCAGATTCACATTCCTGACCCTGTTGCACAGGAACTGAACAGACTTGAAGAAGAAATTAAAAAATTAAAAAAACAAATAGAAGAAAAGTAATGAAAGGGTAAAAGTATGAAAATTTTCAACACACTTACAAGACAGAAAGACGAATTCCGGCCTATCACAGAAGGCGAAGTTAAAATGTATGCCTGCGGACCTACAGTTTACAATTTTATTCACATCGGTAACGCAAGACCTCTTTGTGTTTTTGATGTAGTACGCAGATATTTTGAATACAGAGGATATAAAGTAAACTTTGTTCAGAACTTTACTGACATTGACGACAAAATTATCAAACGTGCAAACGAAGAAAATTCTGATTACAAAACTGTCAGTGAAAAATATATTGAAGAATTCTGGACAGATGTTAAGGGTATGAATATCCGCGAAGCAACAACACATCCCAAAGCAACAGAAAACATCGATGAAATTATCAACATCATAAAAACTCTTGAAGAAAAAGGTTTTGCATACGCAGTAAACGGTGACGTTTATTTCAGCACAAAGAAGTTCAATGAATATGGTAAGCTTTCACATCACCCTCTTGAAGACCTTGGAGCAGGTGCACGAATCAGTATCGGCGAACTTAAGAAAGAGCCTATGGATTTTGCTCTCTGGAAAAACGCAAAGCCCGGCGAACCTTACTGGGAATCTCCCTGGGGCAACGGCAGACCCGGCTGGCACATTGAATGTTCTGCAATGGTACACAGATACCTTGGTGATACAATAGATATTCATTGCGGCGGTCAGGACCTTATCTTCCCCCACCACGAAAACGAAATTGCACAGTCAGAATGCTGCAACGGTGCACCATTTGCAAACTACTGGATGCACAACGGTTACATCAATGTTGACAATGTAAAGATGTCAAAATCTCTCGGCAATTTCTTCACAGTACGTGATGTCGCAAACGAATACGGCTATGAGCCTATCAGATTCCTTATGATTTCTTCTTCCTACAGAAGTCCCATTAACTATAGCATTGATATCATCAATCAGTGTAAAGCATCTCTTACACGTCTTTATACTTGCCGTGACAGTCTTGATTTTGCTCTTGAAAATGCAGTTGCAGATTCAAACGATACAGACAACGAAGTTCTTGAACTTCTTGCAAAACGTCGTGAGCAGTTTATTACTGCAATGGATGACGATTTTAACACAGCAGATGCGATCGCTGCAGTTTTCGACCTTGTAAGAGACATCAATACAAACGTAATTGAGAAAAATCCCTCAAAAGCACTTTGCGAAGGTGCAGCAGCGTTGTTTGACGAGCTTACAGATGTTCTTGGTCTTGTTTATAACAGAAAGAAAGAAAGCCTCGACGAAGAAGTTGAAGCACTTATTGCTGAACGTGCAGAAGCAAGAAAAAACAAAAACTGGGCACGTGCAGACGAAATCCGCGATACTCTCAAAGCTATGAACATTGTCCTTGAAGATACACCTCAGGGCGTTAAATGGCATAAAGCTTAACTATCAAAACGAAAAAACTCCCCTTGAAGATTCAAGGGGAGTTTTTATTCTGTAAAGTTTTATATCACTAATATCGGTGATAGCATTAAAAACTATCTATGGGCAGTAAACTACCAATTCAATCACACTAAAATCAGTGATATTATAAATTATTCAACTGTTACTGTGCCGTCTTCGTCTACTGTGATTTTCATTCCGTCTTTAACGTAAGAAAGGAATTCTTCACCGAGGCAGTCAACAACGGGCATAGGAGAATCTGTCCATACAGCACCGAGAACTGCACCTGCAGCTGCAAGAGAGTCGATATGTTCTGAGAAGAGCATACAAGCAGGGTTTCTTTCAAGAACCTTTGCACAGTAAAGAACCATACCACCTGTAGTTGAACCGATTGTCTGGGGAAGGCAAAGTGCCTTACGAGCCATAGGCTTGTTGTAGAGATCGGCGTTGTTCTGGTCGCCGCATTTTGTTTCCTTGTCCTTATCTCCGATCAACGGCATATCGCCGAACTGAAGAGCGTTCTGGAATGAGGCAAGAGTGTTGAAACCGCCGTGAGAAACAAGGGCTTCTGAAGTACATTTACCTGCAACAACAGGTCTGCCTTTAAACTGTTTCATTTTATTTTGCCTCCTTTGTGATTATATCAAGAATTTCATCGCTTCTGTAATAGCGAGATGTTGTGTATGTTCTGAGTTTGTTTGAGTTTGTGATAACGGGCATAGATTTGCAAAGAGGATTATTCATATACATCAAAGGACAGATGTAGCTGAGAATAACGCCTGTGTCAGCAAGCTTCTTTGCATAAGGAGTTTTATTGAATTCATCAATAACTGCAGGAGCTGCTGTGAATACAGTGGGGATTGAAACCTTTTTGAGACCGTTTTTCTTAAGTCCTTCAGCAACATTATCAGTCCATTCGATAAGCTGTGCATGTGAAAGGTGGGGACAGCCTACGAAGCAAAGCTTGGGTGTTGCTTCCTTGTCTTTCCACATAACGGGATAGTTTGCCTGAACTCTTTCAAGTTCAGCATCATCAATAACATAAACCTTTGCATTTTCTTCGATAAGGTTTTCGCCCATTTCAACTGCTTCGGGAGTAAGGTTTTCGATGTGATAGAGGCCAACTGCACCGTTTGAAGCTGTTGCAGCACCGAAGTCTTTGAGATAAGCTTTTGTATCACCGTCAAGCTCAGTGCCGATCCATTTATCGAGACCTTTAACGAAGGGTACATCTTCCATAACCTTCATGCCGATAGCAGAGCCGAGAATCTGTGCTTCGGGTTTTTTAGTTGTTTTAACTTCAACAATCCATGTTGCTTTTCTGCCTTCGTCTGTGAGAAGACCGAAATAAGGAACCTTGCCTATAATTGAACCGAAGAGCTCAATGATACCTGAGTTACGGTTACATCTTGCACCGAGAACGGAGTTTGCGAAAACAACTGCTGAAGATTCAGCCCATGAAAGAATGTCACCTTTCTTGGGGATATTGCCAACCTCTTCCATGTAGCATGTGCATGTGTAAGACTTATCATCGATAAGACCCATATCGGCAAGCTGTTTATCGTAGCTGTCCTGCATTGAATACATAAATTTGTTGAAAATAGTTTTCTGCAGGAAGTTTGCGGGAACATTGGGGTCGAGGGGCTTGGGGTCTACAGAGAATTTCTGTTTTGAAAGTGCACCGCCCTCAATAAGCTGGTCCATAAGGCTGTATACGGGTTTCATAACCTTAAGACCGAAGCTTGTTACGAGATGTCCCTTTTCGCTTGTTACGGGAACCATCTTTGTTGCTCCGAAAGCATCGCCGTAGAGCACAAGAGTTTTCATTACTTTTGCCATTGTTTCGCCCTGAGAGCCATTGAGTATAGCTTCTTCTTCAGGGGTCAATGTCATATTGTATTTCATAGCGTATCTCCCTTTCGCTTTAATATTTTTTCCTTAATATAGTACACCAAAAAAACAAGTTTGTCAAATAAATATCAAAGATATTTCACCTGTTTTTCATATATTGCGTCGCCAATGGAAAAGGTACTGCTGCGCAATGCCGATTTCAGGGTAAGCACAGGCAGGAATTCCCTCAGGATAAAGCTCACTCATAATTCTTTTTACCCATACATCAACAGGGAAAGCTTCAGATTTTTTAAAGCCGTATAAAAGCGCACATTCTGCAATCTTCATTCCCACACCTTTTATTTTCATCAGTTCTTCTCTGCCGTAAGAGATATCATTTTCAAATATTTTTTCAAAATCAATTTCTCCGTTTGCTACTTTCTGCGCAGCGTCAAGGATGTATTTTGCTCTGAAGCCTGCACGTAATGGTGCTAAATCTTCAACGGTGAGAGAAGATATTTTTTCTGCTGACGGAAAAGTGTAAAATCCGTCACCGAGATTTTCACCGAAAGTTTCACAAAGACGTTCAATAATTCCTTTGATTCTGGGGATGTTGTTATTCTGCGAAATTATAAAAGAACAGATTGCTTCCCACGGTTCCTGATTAAGTACCCGTATACCATGATACTTGTTACTTGCTTCTTTGAGAAAAGCATCTTCGCTGAAGCGGGAAATGATAGGAGAGTAATCACGTTCAAGGTCAAAATAATTTTTCCAGATATTTTGAAATTCTTCTTCTGCTGTATTGTAAAAAATCAGTGTTTTATTATCGTCGCAACTTACAGAAATTTTTTTGCCGAAAGCAACGGTCTGCCAGATATTATCTGTTTTTTTCCATCTGAAAGATTGTCCGCAGTCAAGAGTATAATCAAGATTAATTACTCCGTCTGTTTTAACAATCAGGTTGTTGTTTTCGATTTTTATATCCATAAAATCACCTACCTTTTTTATTTTATCATAAAGGATTCCGACAGGCAAGATTAATTGACTTTTTTTATGTTTTTTGATAGAATGAAGCCGGAAATAACATCTGAAAGGCTGAGAAAAATGTTCAAGAAAATCTTTTCGGTTTTGCTGTGTGTGTTTATGATAATTATAACTTTGACTTCCTGCTCTTCTGCAGATACTGTTAAGATAGGAAGTCTTACTGTAGATAAAAATACTGAGAGTATTTATCTGTTTGACAGCGGTGTGACAAATCTTTCAAAACTGAAAAAACTTACCAATCTTAAAAAACTTGATCTGACGGGCACACATATTACAAGCCTTGAAGGGATTGAAGACGTACATCTGCTTGAGGAAATTGTTCTTGATGGTTCATCGATTGAAACAATCAACGAACTTTCAGCGATGAAAACGTTGAAAACGGTTTCAATGAAGCAGACAAAAATCAGTGATATTTCCCCTCTTGCCGGCAGCAATGTAGAAAAACTTGTGATTTCAGACAGTGAGATTATTAAAGATATTTCCGCTGTGGGTGAAATGAAAAACCTGAAAACCCTTGAGATTGTGAATTTAACGGGGGTTCTCGATTTTTCCGTAATTTCAGGAGCAGAGAAACTTGAATACCTCAAAATAACAGATTCGGGATTGTTCAACATAGATTTTCTGAAAGAGCTTTCATGTCTTACTTCTCTTGAAATTAAAGCAAGGGGCATAAGAAACCCGGAAGTGTTAACGTCACTTGAAAATCTGAAGTCTTTTGCTTTTTCGGGAAGTAATATTTTGTCCGATCTGAAAGTGATAAAAAAACTTAAAAACCTTGAAGAACTCAGGATGAACGAGTGTTATGTTACCGACATATCAAATATTTCGGAGCTTACAAATCTGAAAGTTGTCGATTTCTCTTTTAATAACATAGAAAACACAAAGCCCCTTGCAAAGCTTACGGATATTGAGGAACTTAATCTGTCTGCTAATACAGGCATCAAAGATATTTCTGCATTTGCGGGATTTACAAAACTTAAAGTTCTTCATCTTGAAGGATGTTCGGTGGAAGATATTTCTGTGACAGAAAACTTCAGCGAGCTCAGAGAATTTTATATTAACAACAATAAAGTTAAGTCTTTAGATGCAGTAAAGGGACTTGTTGCATTGGAAAAGCTGTTTGCAGATAACTGTGGTGTAAGTGATATTTCTCCTCTTGCAAATCTTTCACAGCTTACTCATCTGCAGCTTGTTAATAATGCAATTACAGATATTTCTCCGTTGAGAGGAAAAACAAAACTTGTTCAGTTAGGGTTGGGAAGCAATAATTTCAAGGATGTATCGCCTATTGCGGATATGACTGAGCTTGTGAATCTCGATATAAGTGATAATAAGAATATTACTGATCTGAATTTTGCGGAAAAAATGACAGAACTGTCGTTCCTTAACGCAAATAAGACTTCGGTTACGGAAGAATCTGTTTCACATATGCGTAATCATTTACCTTTATGCACAATATCTTGTGACAAATAAACCAGTAGTGTTTTAATTGTTAATATTTTATATTATTTGATGACTTTTATTGAAAAAACTGTATCTTTATGGTATAATAAAAAAGATACATAAAATGGGAGGTATTAAGATGAAAATGGCAAAAAGAATTTTTAGTTCAGTAATGGCTCTCGTCATGATTTTCTCTGTTTTCACAGTAGGATTTACTGCAAATGCAGTTACATCAAACGGTGCGAACGGTGTTTATCTTGATGAAATCGTTCTTGAACCAATCACACGTCCTGTAGTTGACTTCTATTGTACTCCGGTTACAAGAGTTGCTAAAGCAGCAAACTCAATGGAACCCGGCAATCAGATTGTCAAAGCAACTCCTTCAGGTGTTCCTGAACTTTCAGGCCCTTATGCTCAGCAGGCATATGCAGGTGAAACTCCTGAAGCTTCAAAAGTTTACTTATATACAAAAACTGCAGGTATCACACCCGATAATGTTTCTATCAAGTGCGATAATGAATCAGTTACTTTGTCTCCTATGAAAGTTGACTCTGCAACAGGTGCATATTGCTGTGAAATCACAAGCGGTACTGCAGAACCCGGCTCTCGTCTTACTTTCACTGTAGACTATAAATGGACAGACGGTAATGCATATCAGGAAAAATGCGTATCATATGTTGAAAACATTGCAACAGGCGGTTCATACGCTTATATTGAAGTTGTTTATAAACCTTATATGGGTATGAGTTCGTGGTATATCGGCGCAGCAAGTGCTGCAACACGTCTTCTCGGTCAGGGTGTTTATTATGAACAGCCCGCAGAATTCGAATCATCTGCAGAAGATCCCTTTAACTCATACGGTGTTTATGACGTTTCAACAGGTACATATATTGAAAACGTTGCAGGTGGCTATAACACACATATTTACAAAGATGATAAAAACCACCAGGAAACAATGGCTCCCAGAGTTGAAGTTACACACGAAAGCTTTGCAACAGGCAGCCCTGTAGCACATGTATATGTTGACTCTGCAGCTACAAAAACTCTTGCTGATATCAACCTCAGACTTGACGGTAACGTAGGTCAGCTTTCAGACCGAAACAATGACAATCCTTATACTGCTCTTGATTCTATATGGGTTATGTCAGGTACAGATACAAGCAATCTTGTAAACGATGCAACTGCACAGAACACCCTCGGTATTAATCCTCCTGCAAAAGCCGATAATGGTGTTCAGGAAAAATTGGTAGACGGTAATGGCGAACAGGTTCGTCAGACAGTAACAGGTCCTGTAGGCCAGTTCGGTCACCTTTACACATACGGACTTACAGGTAGCACTGCTAACATTGCTGATGGTGCAACTTATACAATTGCAAATAAATATTACTCTTTCTTCAGACCCTCAAACGCTTACGTTACTGCAGCTCCCACAGTTGCAACACCAATCGTTTTCCACGTTGTTGATAAAGGTGTTCTTGCAGAACTTATTGACCATGTTATGACATCTGACCCCACTGTTCCCACAACACGTGATAAGAACAAGGGTGCTAATCCTCAGGCATGGTTCTATAAATCAGGTTTTTCAAAATTCCAGGAAGCTTATGTAGCAGCTCTCGGTGTTTACAATGACCCCACAGCTACTCAGTCTGAGATTGATGCAGCAGCAAAATCACTTCAGACAATGTACAACGGTCTTACACTTAAAAACGCTGACTATACAAAGGTAGATGAACTTGTAGAAAGAGCTGAGGAGATCGTAGATAACAGCGAATACTACAACGAGGCCGACATAGCTTTTATTGAAAAAGCTCTTGATATGGTTGAGAAAAACTACAGTATCCTTTATCAGGGTGCAGTTGATACAATGGCTAAAAACATCCAGACAGCTATTGATAATGCAAAAATCCGTGGTGCTGACTATTCAGAGGTAAATGCTCTTGTTAAAGAAGCTGAAGAACTTCGCTCAACAGACTTTACATCTGCTTCATGGGATAACCTCCAGACTGCAATCAATAGTGTAGTGGAAGGTAAGTCATATATTGAACAGGCTGAAGTTGATGCAATGGCAAAGGCTATAAAAGATGCTCTTGATGCTCTTGTTTCAGTAGTTGCTGATTTCCGTGACCTTAAAGCAAAGGTTGCAGAAGCAAAAGCAATTGATCGTTCAATTTATCAGAATCCCGAAATTCTTGATTTACCCATAGCTAATGCAGAAACTGCTATTGAAAGTCACGCAAGTGTTGCATGGAGTCAGTCAAGACAGACTGAAGTAAATGCTCTTACAAACTCTCTTGTAAATGCACTCAACGCACTTAAGATTAAAGCAGCAGATAAAACTGCACTTAAAGCAGCTATTGATGCTGAAATCCCCGGAAATCGTGAATATTACGACCAGACACTTCTTGCTGAATATGACGCTCTCGTAGCGGAAGGTACAGAAATGTATAATGATGCTACACTTTCAATCAACGACCAGTCAGCAGTTAATATCAAAACAACTGAAATTACTACAAAGTATGCTCAGCTTATGGCATCTTACGATGATACTTGCAAACACGTTGCAGGTGCAGAAGTAAAGGAAAATGTAAAGAATGCTTCTTGTTCACGTGCTGGCTCATATGACTCTGTTTACTATTGTACAAAGTGTGGCGAAGAAATTTCACGCACAATGGTAACTGTTCCTGCAACAGGTCACATCGCAGGTGATCCTGTTATTAAAAATCAGGTTGCTCCCACATGTTCAAAAGAAGGTAAATACGATACATATACTTATTGTACTGTTTGTAATGCAACAATCAGCCGTGTTACAACAAAGATTCCTATGACTGACCACACAGCCGGTGAAGAAGTTGTTGAAAATCAGAGAGAAGCAGATTGTCTCTTTGAAGGCGGATATGATACAGTTGTTTACTGTGAAGATTGTGGCGGTGAAATTTCACGTGTTGAAACAATCATCCCTGCAAAGGGTCATACAAAAGGCACAGCAGTTAAAGAAAACAATGTAGCAGCAACATGTACAGAAGCAGGCGGATTCGATACGGTAATTTATTGTACAGTCTGCGATGAAGAAGTTTCACGCACTCACACTAATCTTCCTGCAAAAGGACATAAAGAAAAAGCAGCCGTAAAAGAAAATGAAGTTGCAGCAACCCCCACAACAGACGGTTCATACGATATGGTAGTTTACTGCTCAGTATGTAACAAAGAACTTTCAAGAGAAACAACAACTATTCCTGCAACAGGTCATACACCTGCAGAAGCAGTAGAAGAAAACAGAGTTGAAGCAACATGCACAGAAGACGGTTCATATGATGTGGTTGTTTACTGTACTTGCTGTACTCCAAAAGCTGAAATCTCAAGAGAAACAATTACAATCGATGCACTTGGCCACGATGAAGCAGAAGCAGTTGAAGAGAACAGAGTAGAAGCAACATACGATGCAGCAGGTTCATATGATATGGTAGTTTACTGTACAGTATGTGGTGAAGAGCTTTCACGCGAAACATTCGAAATCCCCATGCTCGACGGTTACTTCAAAGCAGCTGAAGGCACAACAACAGTTCTTGATACAGAACTTGGTTATATCTATGGTCTTGATATCGGGCTCTCAGACCTTGAAGCTTTTGTTGAATACTCACAGAGTGTATCATATGAAACACCCGACGGAATCGGTACAGGTATGACTCTTACTACATTCCGCAGCGGAGAAGAATGGGAAACATACACAATCGTTATCTTCGGTGACCTTAACGGTGACGGTGTTATCGATATTTATGACGCATCAATCCTTGCAGCAATCGTAAACGGTGATATGGAACTTGAAGAAGGCGATGTGCTTCTCTTCGCAGCAGACCTCAACGGCGATACAGCAGTTGATATTTACGACCTTGCAATTCTTAATGCAGTTGTAAACGGTGAAACAGAAATCGGACAGGTTCCCCTTGCATAATTTCTAATAACAAGTATAAAAGAGAGAGGAGAAATCCTCTCTCCTTTTTTATTTGATATCCTATGAATTTGCAGGATTTTATGATTTTATGATTGACAAAAAAATTGTGTTAATGTAGAATATCAAGGAGGTGTATTACATTGAAAAAGAAATTGAAAGTTGCCAATATTGGTATGAAATTCGGAATGAGCCATATTGAAGGTGCACTGAGTTACGGTGAAGGTGCTGAAATTGTTCTGATTTGTGACAGTGATGAAGAAAATCTCCGCTTTGCAGGAGAGAGATACTCAATCGGTGAAGAAAAACGCGTTACCGATTATATGGATATTGTAAATAACGATGAAGTTGATGTGGTATCTGTTGCAGTTCCTGATCAGTTGCATAAGCAGATTTCCTGCGACTTACTCAAAGCTGGTAAGCATGTTCTTTGTGAAAAACCTCTTGCTCTTACAAGAGAAGATCTTATAGATATTATTAAAGCGGAAGATGAGTCAGAAGCAAAGTTTATGGTAGGTCAGATATGCAGATTTACTCCTGCTTTTGAAAAGGCAAAGGAAATTGTTGAAAGCGGAATAATCGGTGATGTTTATTTTATAGAATCAGAATATGCACACGACTATATGACTATGGTTGATACATGGCGTTGCGACCCTAACCGCCACGGTGTTATAGGCGGTGGATGTCATGCAGTTGACCTTATCCGTTGGCTTGTCGGCGACCCTGAAGAGGTTTTTGCTTACGGAACACATAAACTGCTTCCCACAGTATCTTATGATGATGCAACAGTTGCAATTATGAAATTCGGCAAAGATGTTATGGGTAAGGTTTTTGTGTCAACAGGTTGCAAACGTGACTATACAATGCGTACCTGCATTTACGGAACAAAAGGTACACTTATCTGCGATAACACTTCTCCTACAATGACTCTTTTCACAACAGATGAAACAGAAACTACAAAACCTGCAGAAATTATTGATGTTGAAGTAAACAACCATAATGCCGCAAAGGAATTCAAGGTGTTTGCAGAGGCGATTATCGAAGATAAACCTGTGCTTACAGATGCACGTGAGGGTGCAAAAACAGTTGCAGTATGTCTTGCAATTATTGAATCTTCAAAAACAGGTGTGCCTGTAAAACCTGATTATAATTTCTGAAACGAATAAAAGTTTTTACAAAAAACAGAAAAAGAAACCCCGTAGGATAATAGTCTTACGGGGTTTTACTTGTTTTAAGGTTTATTTTATATGTTCAAGAGTTTTATCAATAGCCTTTTCAATGTCCGCTGTACCGACACCGAAAATTGAGGTGTGGATTTTTCCGTTAATCGGTTTTTTCCAGTAACTGTCAATGCAATCAATTCCACCACGCATACCGAGAATTGAGCCGACAGTTGCACCATTGCAGTCAGTGTCAAATGCCATTCCCACTGCGGTACAGATTGATTTTCCAAAATCACCTTCACCGTACAGTAAAGCAGCAACAACAATCATTGCATTGGAAATGGTGTGGCACCATCCGTGGTCAGTATGCTCATCATATGCAGAATGTATGTAATTAAAACATTCATCAAGGTTTACGCCGTTTTTATAGTCGTTGTAAATTTTCACAACAGATTCATAAAGTCTTGAGGTGCAGGGAATCTGTGCAAGTCCGCCCAAAATAATGTCTTCAATGTTATCTGTTACTGCAGCACAGGCAATCATGGCTGATACGAACATTTCACCGTAAATGCCGTTTTTTACGTGAGAAAGCCTTGCATCTTTGAAAGCCATTTTTGCTGCTTCTTCAGGTTTTCCGGGGTTGATATAGCCAAAGTAATCTCCTCTTATCTGTGCGCCTATCCATTCACGGCAAACGTTTTTGTACATTGCAGTTGCAGGCACCTCAAGGCAGTTAATTAAATTGACGTAGGCAATTCTTTCTGCGGTAAAGTATGAGTAAACAGACTGATATTTAAGCCATGCCTTGCCTACATCATCTGATGTGAAGCTTCTGCCTGAATCTTCAATAATTTTCTGGGCAAGCACAACGTAGTTTGTATCGTCATCAACAGGCATACCGTCAGTTGTATCACCGTAATCCTTGTTTTTAAGCGAAAACCTGTAATGAGAACAAATCTCATCTGTCACGTCTGTGCTGAGAATATAACGGTGCATGGGATAGTTTCCTGTCTCTTTAAGAAACGGAATCAATTCATCAGTTCTTATGCATTCAACAGGTTTGCCGAGAAGGCATCCGCAAGCCCGTCCTGTCCATGCACCGAGAAGTTTGTTTCGCAGAGTTTCTTTATCAGGCATATCTGAAGAAAAACAGTAAGGCTTACAAAGAGACCTGATTTTTTCGAGTTCATTAGGCTCATCATATTTGTAATCTGCTCTGATTTTTGCATTCATAACAGTTTCAAAAATCAAATCGCTCATACGTGTTTTCTCTGCACCGTTTTCCATTGCGGCAACAGATTCAAACAGAGGTTTTTGATTTTCAATATCAAGCCCTTCTTCAACGGACTGATTATATTCCGCCATAATATCAGATGCGTAACGATTAAACCCTTCGGTATGGTTATAGTCAATTTTGAGTTCGGTATCATAAATTTCGGAAAACATAAACTCACCTTAATTTTTCTTTTTATTTAAATGTATTTTCTGTAGTATCCATATCAGTGATGGCTTGAAA
>JAZQWT010000066.1:0-11886 GCA_045632485.1 Acutalibacteraceae bacterium | reverse complement strand
ACATCTGCGCCCCATTCTATGAAATCCACTCCTGCTTTTTCTGCAATTTCCGCAATTTCTTCAATTGTCTTTTTTCTGAAAGTCACACTGCAAAGTCCCAGCTTAAAGCAACTCATTTTATCACCTTTTTTTATTATAACTGTGTTAAAGCTTTTTCAGCCTCTTCTTCTTTTTTCTTTCTGTATTCAACTAACTTTTCTTCCATTGCATCTTCATCAAAACGGAAAAAGAACATCGGTATCGCCTGAAGAATCAAACCAACTGCACCCATAGCAGTAAGCATAAAGAATATTCCGTTGAGAAGAGAAGTGTAGTTCACTCCGTCTATTACATTTGCCTGCAGAGTTGATGTAATAAGAGGTTTGGTAATGTTTTCTGTAATTCTTTCCATTTTCTCTGCATTGTAACCGAGGAAATCAATAACCTGCAAAACAACAACATTGAATACTGCTGCTGAAATTTTAAAAAGAAGTCCCTTGAAAGAATAAACAGTAGCTTCAATTCGTTCTCCCTTTTCCATTTCAATACTGTCTGTTACGTCAGCAATAATTGAAACTATAAGCACCGTACTCATACCTACGGGGAAATTAGTAAAAAATCTTAATACTGCATAAATAACAAAGCCTGCAATTGTGTTATACGGAACCAGATAAACGCCTACAATGTACACTATAATATTTGCTGCCGCACCTAAAACCGACATCCAAATCCAGAGCTGCTTCTTTGACATCTTTTTGAGGAAAAACGGTACAAGAAGCATTGAAAGCATATAAGAAATTCCGCTCATAACAGAAAGAATTGTAGGCAGAATTGCAACCGCATCTATGTTAGGATTTTTACCTACAAGCTGGAAAATAAAGTTGTTGATTTTATCCATCGGAAGAATTCCGATGCAATTCCATCTTGCGAAATATGAAAGGAAAATTGCGCCTATATTGATAATTCCGTTAAAAAACGCTGCAGCAAGAAGGGCAATGATTCTTTTGTCTTTCATAATTAATTTTATATTTTTTGAAGATTTTGTTTTTTGAGGAGGGAAGCTTACCTTTTCTTTCATTCCGAAGAAAGACCAGATTATAAGCGCTGCACCAAAAACAGCAAAAATCAATGCAGACCAGAAATAACCCATATCTGTCATATCTTTTTTGCCGTTACCCAACAAACCTGCCATTGTCCAGATAAGCACCGCGGGCAAAACTGTACCGAGAGAGCCAATTGTACTGGAAATTGAAACAGCTTTAACTCTTTCGTCCTTTTTTGGAAAAACAAGAGGATTAAGACTGTTTCTCGGAATTTCAATTGCCGTATATGCTGTTATGTAAACCATATACATAATAAGCATATAAACAAACGTACCTGCATTGCCCAGGTTGGTGCCGTCTTTTGCGATTATATTCCAGCTTTCAGGAAATTCAACAGGTAAAAACAGCAATGCTGTTGAAATGGCAAGGGGAATAGGAATCCACAAAAGATAGGGTCTGCATTTACCCCATTTTGTTCTTGTTCTTTCAACAATCTGTCCCATCATCGGGTCATTGACTGCGTCCCACACTTTTGTTCCGAGAAGAACTATTGAAACGAGACTCATACTTAATTTAAGCACATCCGTCATATAAAAATTAATTATGGTATAAACTGTACAATCAATAAAAAATATACCAAGAGGCAACCAGGAAAAAGCTAATATTTCCTTCACAGAAGCATTCTTGAGATCAATAGATTTTTTCATTTTTATCTCTCCTCAGAGCAATTTAATTTATCTTCATTTATTTCACTTAAATAACTTTCAAAAGCTCTCTGTTTATCAGGAACAGCCGAAACTTTTACAAATTCGGTTTTTTCATTTTGAGTAATTGTAAGAAAATTTCTGTAAGAAAAATCCTCTTCAATCTTTTTACCGTCTTTTATAAATATTGCTCCGCCACGGCTTCCTGTTTTAGGAAGCTCAGCAATAAAAGCCTGCAGTAATTCCTGCATACTCAAAAGCATATCTTTATCTTTGTAATACATTGAAAGCGTCGTGTGGGAAAATGGAAGATTTTCTGTAACTTCTTTTATCTCTTTGAGAAGAGCTGTACATCCTTCATAATCTCTCAGAAATGATGCCACCTCACTCATCTTCTTTTTGAAATAAGAGTAATCTGTTTTTTCATCTTCTCTGAACTGAGAAAAATCAACAACATTTTTTTCAAAAACAGTTTCATTAAAAGATATCGGTTCTTTGTTTTTTATATGCTTTGCAGCAACAAGTCCGCTTACCTGTGTGTTATTAAGCGCAGAACCGCCCGGTCTTGAAAGACCGAAAGTGCCTGCCGCTTCACCTATTACATAGAGACCTTTTACATCTGTTTCAAAATTATTGTCTGTGTAAACTCCGCCGTTGTTATGTTGGGCACAAACAGAAATACGGAGTTTTTCTCTATAAAGATCTATACCCTGACGCAGATAAACATCAATAGCTTTGCTGTTAAGCTTTTTTAATCTTTCAATTGGTGTCTCTGCAAAACAAGAAGCTGAATTTATATATTCTTTTGCTTCGTCACTGATTTTATCGAAATCA
The DNA here is from genome assembly GCA_045632485.1 of Acutalibacteraceae bacterium. Lineage (GTDB taxonomy): Bacteria > Bacillota > Clostridia > Oscillospirales > Acutalibacteraceae > SIG575. The sequence continues at coordinate 9,326 of JAZQWT010000066.1, read as the reverse complement.
AAATTTTCAGGATTTGTCCTGAAATCAAGATAAACCTTTCTTCCTTTTTTTGTTTCACTGTGAACAGCTATATCAATTGCTGAACTCTCATCTGCTCTTTCAGCAGAAAAAGGCCACTGATAACCTTTGAGAAAAACATAACTGTAGGCCTGATGAATATCCTGAAAATAATCTTTAAGAAAATCTCTCTCTGTACCGTTTTCATCTACGCTTATAAAGCGGGGAATGACCTGCATAAAACTTCCGGAAACATTCCAACGAAAATCAACTGAAGCCATACCATATTGCCATTGAGTAAAATTACACATCCTTACTCCCGCTTCAAGAAGAACACCTGTCATTCCGTGCTGTGATTCAGGATAAACACTGTTTTCATAAATGCAGGCAGGAGCACCTGTTGCGCAGATTACATTTTCCGCAAAAATTGTTTCTGCCTCGTTTGTCCGTGTATTGAGTGCAGTAATTCCGTACACTCTGTTTTCGTGGGTTAAAATTTTAATAACCTGCATATTATCGAAAAGTGGTGTTTTATTTATATTAAGCACAACTTTTTCAAGTTTCTGTGTCATGATTTTCGATGTAAGCGGGCCGACAGAAGTAGCTCTCACAGCATTATCGTGGTCTGTTTTATAGCCGGGATAACAGCCGAACTCATCTGTGGGGAATTCAATTCCGTAATCACAAAGACGAAGAAAGCACTTTACACTGTTTGCTGCTTCTATATACATCTTTTCTCCGTCACACGACCCTCCCGAAAACATATCATGAGCCATTTTACTGAAACTGTCATTGCTTATACCGTCCATGGAAAGCTTGTAATACGTCTGCTTGTCACTTCCCGTATTTCTTGAAGTACCCCATAATCTGTTCTCAGTAACAACAGCAATGTCTGTTATATTTTCTTTATAAAGCCAGTCTGCAGCACTATAAGCAGCAGCACCGCTGCCGACAATCAGAACTTTATATATTTTCCTCATAAGCACCTCACGTTGAAGCCACCGTCACAATCAATAACTGTTCCTGTGCAAAAATCAAAATTACCCTCTGCTACTGCACCGACACATTTTGCAACATCTTCAGGTTTGCCCATTCTTTTTATCGGAGTAATTCCCTCTGAAATCAGTTTGTCATATTTGGCTTTGACTTTTGCAGTCATATCTGTTTCAATAATCCCCGGTCTTATTTCAACAACACTTATACCGTCTTCTGCAAGACGAGCTGCAAAAAGTTTTGTTATCATTGAAATACCTGCTTTTGAAATACAGTATTCTCCTCTGTTAACCGACGCAGTATATGCTGACATTGAAGAAATATTTACAATTCTTGACCATTCATTTTTTCTGAGAAGAGGAACAAATCTCTGTGTAAGAAAAAATGTTCCCTTGAGATTAATATCAGTAAGATAATCAAAGTCATCGGGTGTAATTTCGAGAATATCTTTTCTTTCTCTCGGTGCAACACCTGCGTTGTTAACAAGCAAAGATATTCTTCCGAATTTTTCTTCAACAAAATTTGCAAGATTTTCTCTGTCCCTTTCATCAGAAATATCACAGGAAACAAAAAAGAGTTTTCCGGCAAAATCTTTTTCTGTTTTTTCAAGCTCTTCACTTTTATTTCTTGCAGAGGCGATTACAATAAAACCTCTTCCGAGAAGTTCATCAACAATTGCCTTGCCTATTCCTCTGCTTCCGCCTGTTACAACTGCAATCATATCTTTACCTCACTTTTTCAACACATATTTTTCATAATACGGCATATACACCTGACTGTCTCTTATAACACATCCCGAAACAGTCCCTGCACGCATCAGTTCAGAACATTTACCGCATTTAATACATACTTTTTTCTTATCGAGATTTCCTTTTTCAAGCCAGTCTTTATAAAAACCAGGATATGCAAAAGTCATTCTTCCGAAGCCTGCAAAATCTCCCACTTTTTCTTTGAGAAGCTTCTCTGCATAGCCTGCAGAATTTTCACCCTCAAAGCTCAGTGCAGACACTATAAATTTAATATCAGGAAAGCTTTCACATATTTCTTTTGTCACGCGGTACACTCTTGCCATACCGATATTACCGTCTTCAGGAGAAGATGCCAGATAAGGACGGTTTATATGGGGAATAAGGTAAGGATTACCGATAGTTATATTAACAAGCTCAATACCTTTTTCGCGGAGTAGCTCAATTATTTTTTTCGTTTCTGCAAGGTCAATTTCATTTTTTTCGTTTACACCAAAACCGTAGGGATATTCAAAACAATCACAGGCATTTAATCTTGTAGTTACAAAAAGCTTATCACCTACTGCCTGTTTTACAGCATCAATGCAATTAAAATAAAGTCTTGTTCTGTTTTCAAAGCTTCCCCCGTAATTACCTTCGCGTTCATAAGCACTTAAAAGTTCATTGAACAGATAACCGTGACAGCATTTAACATCAATTCCGTCAAAGCCTGCTTCTGCAGCAAGTTTTGCTGCCTTTGAATACATTGATGGTATTGTGTTTAAATATTCGTCACTTGCAACGGTAAAAGGCTGACTCTCTTTACCTTTTTCCCAGAGTTTGTTTCTGTAAGCTACAATAGGCTGAGGGTTACCGTCAGGTTTGCTGTATCGTCCGCTGTGAGTAAGCTGAACAATTATAATCGGTTCATAACCTGCAGTTTCAAAGCATTTCTGTTTTATTTCACTCACAAGAGTTTTAAAGCTTTCAACATTTTCTTCATTTATGTAAAGCTGACGTGGATTTGCTCTGCCTTCGTGGCAGACAGCCGTTGCTTCAAACCATATTATACCGGGAATTCCTTTAGCAAATCTGGTGTAACGGCGGATGGTAAGTTCATCAGGCTTACCGTCAAAAGTACCATCACAACCTTCCATAGGTTGAAAAACCACTCTGTTGGCAATTTCTTTATTATAAATTTTTACAGATTTTTCAAGCATATTATTCATTTCAGCCTTCCTATAAAATATTACAAGATAACTGTATCATTTTATTATAAAAAATACAATTGTTTTTGGCAAATTATTTATTCCGTATATAAAAATAACCCCCTACAGGTCCGATTTCAGATTAAACGAACCCACAGGGGAGTTATAATTCAGTTTATTATAAAATTATTTTACCAGACAAAGTTTGTGTAGTACTCTGTACTCTTGATATCCTTTGCCTGAACATCACCTATAACAGCAACAGTCGCCTTGGCATCAGCAGTTGCTGAAATTTCTGCATATGTAATGTTACCTGTTCTTGAATCAACAGTAATTTTTGTGTAGCCGTCATGGTATGTCATATCGACAGATTTAAGTCCGGGAACCATATTTGAAGCTTCTGATGCATCAATAACCGAAACAGCTCTTCCGTAAGAACTTGCTGTGCCTTTAGCGGGATTCTTTTCCACGCCAAGCTTGATTTCAATTTCATATGTTGTACCGACTACTTTTATTTTTGCACTTGCAACATCCTGGGGACGAAGTTTGCTTGACCAGGAGTAACCTGCTGCAGGGAAAATATCAGTTGTATCTGTTCCTTTTGCAAAAGTTTCTGTATTATCCTTCTTAAAGATACTTGTCAACCATGAGGGTAAGCCGGAAACATCACCATGAATGTTCATAACACCTCTTTTTGTAATTCCTGCTTTTGATGATTTAACTTTGTTAAGAGCTGTGTTTGCATAATCAATAATTTCAGCTTTTGACCATTTTGAAGGGTCTTCAGCATTATTTTCTTCTTTGTTGTTTTCCTTATCCTTGTTATCTTCTTTATCTTTGCTTTCTTCAGTAACTTCTTCAGCTTCTGTTTCGCTTTCTTCAGTAGCTTCTTCAGCTTCTGTTTCGCCTTCTTCAGTAGCTTCTTCTGATTCGCCTTCTTCAGTAACTTCTTCAGCGTCTTCTGCTTCAGTAGCTTCTTCTGATTCGCCCGCTACATCTGCTACAGTTGTTTCTTCGGGTGCTGCTGTTGTTTCTTCTTCACCTTTGCCGCCACAAGCTGCAAATGAAAGAAGCATTACGCCAGCCATAAGCATTGCTAATAATTTCTTCATAAAAATATCTCCCTTTCGGATTTGTTTTTAGATAAAAAATCTTTATCTGTATAGTATAATTTACTACAATAAAGCATTTTTGTCAATAGATAATATCTTAAATCAGATGTTTTCTTCTCTGAAATCTACTATCAATTCATCCCTTGCACTTTCCAGTCTGTGATATTTTACACCAGCCGCATCAAGCATTCTTCTTGAAGCTCTTGTGCCTACTGTATTATGGTATTTATCTGAAATATAAATCACTTCTCTGATACCGCTCTGGATGATTGCTTTTGCACATTCGTTGCAGGGGAAAAGGGGCACATAAACCTTACATCCTGCAAGACTCGAACCTCTGTGATTGAGAATTGCATTAAGTTCTGCGTGGCACACATACGGGTATTTTGTATTATATTCATCGCCCTCTCTGTCCCACGGAAAATCATCATCACAGCATCCGATGGGGAAACCATTATAACCTACAGATACAATTTTATTGTTTGAGTCAACAATACATGCACCAACCTGAGTGTTAGGGTCTTTACTTCTCTGTGAAGCCAACATAGCCACACCCATAAAATATTCATCCCATGTTATGTAATCCTTACGCTTTTCCATATGCTCCTCCTTAAAGCAGTATAATCCGTATTTAAAAATATAAAGTCGGAAACTGCATATTATTTTTATATATTGTACCATTTAAACCGAATTTTTGCAACATAAATAAAACGACAAAACCGATTGACAAGACATTAAGTTTAATGTATAATATACGGGCAGTTGAAAATCAAATATTAAAATATCGGGGTGTAGCGCAGCGGGTTTGCGCCTGCTTTGGGTGAGGTTGCGACCGCCGCCTGTGGCGGATTAAGGGAGCACAACGAAGCGCAGCGGTCAAAGTTTATAGGCGCCCCAAGCCGTTATAAACTTTGGGCACCGCAAGCCGGGTAGCGACCAAAGCATAACTGCAATTCAGTTTTTATGCAAAAAATTAAATATTAAAATGTCGGGGTGTAGCGCAGTTGGTAGCGCGCCTGCTTTGGGAGCAGGATGTCGGGAGTTCGAGCCTCTTCACTCCGACCATACGGGAGCATAGCTCAGCTGGGAGAGCATCTGCCTTACAAGCAGAGGGTCACAGGTTCGAGCCCTGTTGTTCCCACCAAAGACAAGTATCGTACTCATGTGCTTTACTTGTCTTTTTTTGTTATTTGTAATTTCGAAACAGGGGTCGAACCTATATCGGCGAAGCCGATTACAATCGTTGCCATGACGGCAAAGCGTAGCGAGCGCCGTCGAGCCCTGTTGTTCCCACCAAAGACAAGTATTGCACTTATGTGCTTTGCTTGTCTTTTTTGTTTTATTCTCGTATTGATTCTGAAAACATACAAATAACCCCGGAAGCCTTTATAAAGCTTCCGGGGTTCAAATTTATTACATCATTTTCTTTCCGTCTGAAAAAGCATTGCCGACTTTTTCACCAAGTTTTATATATGTATGGTGAACAGGGTCAAAGGTGATTGCTTCTAATTTTTCGGGAGCAATTTCACCGTCTTCACCTAAAACTTTTTCATCTGCACTTACGTTCACAATTTCACCTATGCAGATTCCGTCTTCATTGAATTTTATCAGTTTACATTCAACTGCCATAGGAAATTCGTTTATTACAGGTGCATTTACAAACTCTGATTTAACTGTTGTGAGACCTGCTTTTTCCATTTTATCATCGAACTTATTACCCGAAACCATTCCTACAAAATCTGCCTGAATTACGTGGGATGCGTCTGCTATGTTTACAGTAAAGGCTTTTGTCTCTTTAATATTCTTTGTTGTTTTATGATTTTCATCAAGACATACCATTATCTGCTTTTCTTCATAAATACCGCCCCATGCTGCGTTCATACAGTTAGGTTTTCCGTTTTTATCATAAGATGCCACAATAAAAACAGGCATAGGATAAACGGCGGTTTTTGCACCAAAATTTTTTCTCATAACAAAAACTCCTTTGTCTTTTATATACTGTAACTTTTCATCCGGCTAAACAATATGTTTTTTATTTAAATTTATTCAGCCAGATAATCAAATGATTTTCTTCCGCAGACAGAATGCTTTCCGTCAAAAACGTCTATGTGCAGCTTGTCTTCTGCATTCATAAGTTTATATACTTCCCTTATTTTTTTGTGAGCTTTCAAAGATGCTTCAACAGGAAAAAGTTTATCCTTTTTACCTGACTCTATAAATAATTCTTTTGGTGCCAGAGCTGCCGCAAAATCATAAATTTCGCCTGTCTGCAAAATACCTGGAATATAATTATCAGGACAATGCCACATAGATAAAATGCTGTCCTTAAAAGTGTTTACGTAACCGCAGACTACTGTTTTATATATGCTGTCATCAAGAACTGAAGCATACAAAGCAGTAAGACCGCCTCCTGAAATACCCATCATTGAAATTTTATCTTTTTCAACACAATCCAGTTCCTTTAAAACTTTTGCACACATCAAAGCCTGTGCCGTTCTTACTGATGCCGTTGTAAATCCAAAAGGCAGAAGATGGTGAGAAAGTTCATCGCATGAACTTATATAAAAAGGTTTAATCAGGTCTTTGCGGAGTCTTGCTTCGCCAAAGCCGAAAAGCTCCGGTGCAATTACCACACAACCTCTTTTTGCGAGTTCTACGGCAAAATTTTTCTGATAATTATCAACATATCTGAAAACTTTTTTCTTTCCTTTTTTTGAAATGTTGAGTATCTGCCTTACACCGTAACCGTGACCGCAAAGAGCAACCACGCCGGGTGATTTTTCATCTGCTTTCTTGGGAATAAGAAGGAAAAATGCTGTTTTCAGGCCATCGCAGAGCTCCATACTGTATTTCTGCAGAGTATATTCAGGATATTGAAGAGGATTTCCCTCTTTTATTATTTCTGTTTTTTTATTTATATCAATCAGATTATCAACTGCGAAAATCTCTTTTGCCTTTTCTCTGATTGACTGTCCTGTTTTCAAAGCCTCTTCATAAGTTTTTACTTTTTCATACGGTCTGACACTATATTTGAGATAAACTTTTTCCATAAATTCATCGGGAGAAAATTTGCTTCTTTTCATTTTTGTTCTCCTTAAAAAGTTATCGTTCCCGCTTTGACAACATTTCTGCTGTCAGTGCCCACATAAACACTATAGTTTTCATCCGTTTCCCAGATACCCTTTTCAGGATTATAGAACATAATATCAGATATATCTGTTTCTGTTTCCACTCTTACAGTATCGCCTTTTGCTACACTTACTCTCTTAAAAGCTTTAAGAAGTTTAACAGGTCTGTCTACATCCTTTCTTTCGCTTCCTATATAAACCTGCACAACCTCGTCACCATTGCAAGCACCTGTGTTTGCAACATCAACACCTACTTTTATACTGTTTTCTGTTTTTTCTACTGACGGATTACCGAGCCTGAACTCTGTATATGAAAGTCCGAAGCCAAAAGGAAAATGGGGTTGGATATCTTTTTTATCAAAAAGAGTATATCCATGATAATAACCATATTCTATATCTTTGTTTTCTTCTCCGAGATGAAGGAATCCGGGATAATCCTCTGCATTCTTTGCTATTGTAAAGGGAAGCTTGCCTCCCGGTACAACGTCACCGCTGATTATATCCGCAAGAGCGTTGCCGCCTTCAATACCACTGTAAAAAGACATAATAACACCTTGTGCACAGTCAATCCAATCTTTTATAACATATGCACTGCCACCCATTATGTTAACAATCAGTTTTTTACCGACAGACGCCAGTTCTTTTATAAGCAACACGTCTTCTTCAGGAATTCTCAGATCAGCTCTGTCACCGCCTGAGCCTTTCGGCTTTTTCTTGACATTACCGAAATTCACAAGGAATTCGCCTTCCTGAAGCCAGTCGCTACCCACACATACAATAATATAATCGCTTTTTTCACAAGCTTTAATTGCCTTTTTAATATCGCTTCCGTTATAAAGAGATACGTTTTCTTCTCCGTAACGTCTTTTTATTCCCTCATAGGGAGTAACTGCATATGGGCTGAAAACATTACTGCTTCCATGGTCGCCCGTATTTCTTTTATTTGCATATCTGCCCACAACTGCAATTTTCTTTCCTTTCTGTACAGGCAGAATATTATCATCATTTTTAAGCAATACCATACCTTTGGTTGCCGCTTCTCTCGCAAGAGAAATATGCTCTTCTGAAAGAATAACAGATTCGGGCTCTTTTTTATATGCAGGTAAAGTGCTGATAAGGGCATGTAAAACTCTCGAAACAGCAACATCAATTTCTTTTTCTGTTATATCACCTTTTTTGACAAGATAACCAAGAAAAGCATAACGGAAAATGTATGGCATTTCAACATCCATACCTGCTTTAAGACTTCTGGCTGCGTTGTAAATTCCATAGAAGAAGTCAGAAAGAGCAAAGCCGTCAAAGCCCCATTTATCTCTCAGAATATCTGTAAGAAGTTCTTTGTTTTCACATGCATATGTTCCGTTTACTTTGTTGTATGCTCCCATAATTGACATTGCACCGGCATCAATGCATTTTTTGAAATGAGGAAGATAAACCTCATGTAAAGTTCTTTCGTCGGCAATTGCATTGGCACTGAAACGAAGGTCCTCAATACTGTTAAGAGCATAATGTTTAGGGCATGCTATAATGCCGTTATCCTGCATAGCTTTTGTAAGAGCCACACCCATTTTACCTAAAAGGAACGGGTCTTCGCCATATGTTTCCTGTGCTCTTCCCCACATAGGATTACGAAGCAGATTAATACACACTCCTGCAAAGAGATTGGCATTGAGTGCAGAAGCTTCTCTTGCAAAAACCTGACCTATGCGATATTCAAGCTCGTCATCAAAAGCTGCACCGCGAAGCATTGAAACAGGAAAACAAGTACATTTACCCATAACTATACCTCTTGGTCCGTCAGTAAACATTACGGGAGGAATTCCCAGACGCTTACATCCTCCTGCAGGGTATGCCTCGGCATTATAAAATCTTCCCGATTTAAAAAGATTCTTTACCGTAACACCCATAGCACGGCCTCTGAGCATATGTATTTTTTCTTTAAGTGTCATTTCATCTACAAGTTCTTTGGCAAGTTGATGAAGATTCTCCTTTGTAGGGTCTTTTTCATAAAGTTCAATGGCTCTTGAAAAATCCATATTTTTTCTCCTTTGCATTTCAGTATGCCGAAATAAATTATTCACTCAAAAATTTCTCAATCTGTTTATATCTTTTATTAACTGACGCTCATTGTCACGGATTACAAACTCAATCATAATAATACCC